>JAULZJ010000206.1:0-1797 GCA_032117435.1 Candidatus Nanopelagicales bacterium
GCGCGAGCGCATCGCACCCCCGGGGACGGACTACGACGCAGCCCGCCGACTGCTCGTCTCCCTGCGCGAAGTCGCGCGCCAGCTGCCCGGCGGCCTGGAGGAGTCGGCCCTGGCCCAGGCAGCGCTCGCGCGCTTCCGCACGGTCCTGCCACATGACCGTGCCGAGGTGGTGATGCGCGCCGACGGAGGCCGACTCCTCACCATCGCTCGCGAGCCCGAGGCGACCAGCGGCTGGAGTCCCTCGCTGACCTCGGGCCTGTGGGGTCAGGCGTGGGAGTCCGGGGTCGCCGTGCAGCGCCTCGGCTCGATGGATGGACTCGAGATCGGCACGTCCCGCGCCTGCGCGGTCATCCCCCTGCGCCTGGGCGACGAGCGCGTCGGCCTGGTCGGACTCGAGCGCGCGGGCGGACTCTGGCCCCTGGAGGACCTCACCGAGGCGCAGACGGTCGCCGACGAAGCCGCCCTGCGACTCGACACGGCGCGAATCTTCGACGAGGTGCGTGACCTCGCGACACTGGAGGAGCGACGACGCCTCGCGCGGGAGATCCATGACGGGATCGCCCAGGAGGTCGCCGGACTGGGCTTCCTCGTCGACGACGCGCTCGCGACACCCGCCGAGCCCGAGGTGCGCCACTCGCTGCAGCGGATCCGCGATGAGCTCACGCGCATCGTCACGGAGTTGCGACTCTCGATCTTCGACCTGCGCACCGAGGTGGGCGCAGGCATCGGGGAGGCGCTCTCCGCGCATGTGCGCGCTGTCGGCGCCGAAGCAGGGCTCACCGTGCACCTGGTGCTGGACGAGGATCCCACGCGCCTCGCGCCGGGCGTGGCCCCGGAGATCCTGCGCATCGCGCAGGAGGCGGTCGCGAATGCCCGCAGGCATGCTCAGGCGCGCACACTGTGGGTGACCTACCGCGTGACGGAGGGCAGTGCCTTCCTCCGCGTCGCCGACGACGGCCGCGGCATCGCCGATGGCAGGGGCCGGCCGGACAGCTTCGGCATGCAGATCATGCGGGAGCGCGCGGCACGGATCGGTGCCAGCTTCACGGTCAAGCGCCGGAGCCCGCAGGGGACTGTGGTGGAGTTATCCCTGCAGGCCGCGGGCACGCCGGGGCGCCCCGAGGAGGTGACGCGATGACCATCAGGGTCCTCCTCGTCGACGACCACGAGCTCATCCGCGAGGGACTCCGGCGCGCCCTCGAGCGCGAGACCGGGATCGAGGTGGTCGCCGAGGCCGCCAGCGTGGCCGAGGGCATCGCGATGGGGCGCAAGTCCGAGCCCTCCGTGGCAATCGTCGACCTACGACTCCCCGACGGCAATGGCCTCGATGTCGTCCGTGCGCTGCGCGAGCAGTCGGCCGACATGGGCATCGTCGTGCTGACGATGTACGCGGGCGACAACCAGCTCTTCGACGCCCTCGATGCGGGTGCCAGCGCATTCGTGCCCAAGAGCGCACCCGCGGAGGAGATCGTCGCGGCCGCACGCCACGCAGCGAGTGCGCCACGGTCCTTCACCTCCGCCGATCTCGCCGAGGCGATGAAACGGCGTACCTCGCCGCAGGGCCCCCAGCTCTCGCCGCGCGAGCGCGAGGTGCTGCAGCTCCTTGCCGATGGCATGGGCGTCTCGCAGATCTCACGACAGCTCTTCATCTCCGACTCGACGACGAAGACGCATATCTCCAAGCTCTACGACAAGCTCGGCGCAGGCAATCGCGCCCAGGCGCTCATGACGGCGCTGCGACTGGGGCTGCTGGCCTCCCCCGACGACGCACCGTGACGGCCTCGGCCCTCCGCGGCA
>JAULZJ010000207.1:0-7610 GCA_032117435.1 Candidatus Nanopelagicales bacterium
CTCTCACCGTAGACGTTCTTGGGAGGATGCCCATGCCTGCGCGCATAGCGTCGCGCGGCGCGCGCACCGCCCACCAGATGCCAGGGCGACGTCTCGTGGCCACCCCAGGGACCGAACCACAGCGTGTAGGAGATGACTGCGGTGCCTCCCGGACGTACGACGCGCACCATCTCGTCAGCAAGCGCCCATGGATCCGGCACATGCTCGAGCACGTTTGACGAATAGGCAATGTCGAAGGTCGCATCCGCGAAGGGCAGGGCGGTCCCGCTCGCCTGAACGGTCCTGGGCCCCGGGTCACGCCCATGCAGTCTCAACTCACCCGCGTCGGCGTCCACGGCGACGTAGGTCGCCCCCCGCCGGGCAAAGGCATCCGCGAAGAATCCCGGGCCGCCACCGACGTCGACGAGGAGCGCGCCGCTCAAGGCGTGGAAGTGCTCCACATGTGCTGCCGAGTCCGCGGCCAACTCGCCATAGAAGCGATCCGGATCGCTCTGCTCAGCGAGGAAGGCCCGGAAGAGACCGATGGAGCGCCGCCAGGTGGCCCGATGGGTGATCGGCGGGTTGACGGCGGACACCCGGCGACGTTACCCCAGCGTGCGGGTCACACGCTCGCCTCGAGGACCACGTACCTTGAGTCCGTGCACATCGTCGTCCTCAACTGGCGTGACACCGCCAACCCCGAGGGCGGCGGCTCCGAGGTCTACGTCGAGCAGGTGGCGCGCCGCTGGGCTGCTTCCGGTCACCGGGTCACGCTCGTCTGCGCCGCCCACGCAAAGGCGCCGGATCTCGAGGTGCGCGATGGCCTGCGGATCGTGCGAGTCGGCAGCAAGCTGACCGTGTACTCACGTGCCCGTCGGCTACTACGGCGCGGCGCACTCGGCCCCGTCGACGTCATCGTCGACACCCAGAACGGCATTCCGTTCTTTGCCCCGTGGGCATCCCGGGCCCCCACGGTGGTCCTCGTCCACCACGTGCACCGCGAGCAGTGGCCCGTCGTCTACGACCCCCTGCGCGCGAGAGTCGGCTGGTTCATCGAATCGGTGGTGGCCCCACGGGCATTCCGCAAGAGCCGCTACGTCGCCGTCTCGTCGGCAACCCGCGAGGAGCTCATCAGCCACGGAGTCCGGCCGGAATCCATCAGCGTCGTGCACAACGGCATCGATCCCCTGCCGGACACAGGTGTCGGCAGGGACCCGGAGCCGCGCATCCTCGCGCTGGGCCGCCTCGTCCCGCACAAGCGGATCGAGCATGTCATCGAGGCCGCTGCGGCGCTGCGGCCACACCATCCCGGCCTGCGCGTCGCCGTCGTGGGCGACGGATGGTGGGCGGACGAGCTCCGTGACGTCGCGAAGCGGCGCGGTGTCGCGGACATCGTGGAGTTCACGGGACACGTTGACGAAGCCGAGAAGGCACGCCAGGTCGCCCGCGCATGGGTTCTCGCCCTCCCTTCGCTCAAGGAGGGCTGGGGCTTGGTCGTCATGGAAGCGGCATCCCTCGGCGTCCCATCCGTTGCCTATGCGGATGCCGGTGGCGTGAAGGAGTCGATCGTCGACGGGGAGACCGGCCTTCTCGTGCAGGGCGGTGAGGCTGATTTCACCGCGGCACTCAACCGTCTCATCAGCGACGAGGGATTGCGCAACGAGATGGGGGCCCGGGCAAGGGAACGATCCCGGGAGTTCTCCTGGGATGCCTCAGCGTCGAGCTTCGAGCAGATCCTGCTCCGCTGCGTCGCGGATGCGCGCGAGGACTAGGGCAGGCGACTAGTTCGTCGAGCCGTAGACGACATAGGGCGCGTCCACGGTGGGCGGCACTGCCGTCTGGGAGGAGACGACGCCGAATGACGCGCCCGCAGCGACCACAGCTCCGACAACCGCGGCGATGATGGGACCGATCCAGACCGACATGAGTGCCTCCTTGAGCCGTCAAGGTACCAAACGCGGGCCCGGATGCACCCGGACTCGCCGGATTCCAAGGGCTGCGACCCCTCCCAGGAGGATGAGCAAGGTCGCCGCGTCCGCCCCGGCCACGATGGCCAGGTTTCCCGCCGGCGGTGCCGGCGCCACGACCGAGGGGGCGGCGTAGAGGTGCAGAGCATCCCCGTCGACGACGAGTGCCCAGCCGGTGAGGGTGGGCACGGGGCCGGGCGTCCCCCGGGCCACCAGCGCCCAGCCGATCCCCAGTCCCGTGAGGGTGTCGCCCAGGGACTCCCCCGATGCCAGAGCGTTGGAGATGATCCTGGCCCGTGGGTCATCTCCGGAGACGTCGACCACGCCCGAGGGAGTCGCCACCGCCAGGTTGTCCGCCACGACGGTGGTGCGGGGCAGCCAGCGGGGTGCAGGATCCAGCATCGTCGTGTCGCCGTTCCAGTCGAAGCGCCGGAACGCGGTCCACGGGAAGGAGGCGACGTCCCCGGGGCGGATGTCCTCCTCGAGTGTCGTGCGCACGACCGACCAGTCGTCCGGATAGTCGACGGCCTGCCAGCGCCCGCCCATACCCCACAGCATGTCGGGCATGAAGGCCACGGGCAGGACGGCCATCGCGACAACCACCGCGATGCGCGCCGACCTCTCGCGCACCATCCCGGCCAGCAGCGCGGCTCCGGACCCGGCGGCAGCAGCCACCAGCAGCACCCACGGCGCCAGCAGCTTGTGCGCGTCCCGGGCCAGGCCGCCGCCGGGGATCACCTCGATGATCGTTCCCCAGGCGCCCGGCAGGAGCGCTGACGCGAGCGCGGCGACCAATCCCGCCACCGCGACACCGGTCCACCACGCGGTGGTGGCCTGCCCTAGGGACCGCTGGAGTCTGCGGAAGCCCGCTGCCGCCAGGCCGAGGATCGAGACGGCGGCAAACCAGGTGAGCACCGTCCCACGCGAGGCGAGCACGACCTCGGCGTTCCAGATCCCGCCGCCGGTAAGGGCGCTCACGAGCGGACCGCCGGGCGCGTCGGTGCGCATCGCGAAGACCCCGGTGCCGTCGGGATCCGCTCCCGTGCCCGCTGGATGAAGAAGTGCTGGGAGAAGCCAGGGCACCCAGGTCAGGAGGATGGCGCCAGCGAGTAGGGCCCTGAGACGCCGTGAGTACGCCGATCCTGGCAGGAGCGCGGGAGGGACCGCGACGATCGCCATGAGCAGGCTGCCACTCGGAGTCAGGGACGCGGCGGCCACCAGGAGCAGCAGTCGAATGCCATCCCAGGGATCCCCACGCGCACGCAAACGCGCGGCCACGACCAACGCCCACGGGAGCAGTGCGTAGGCGAGGAGGAATCCCCAGTGGCCGATCACCAGGCGCTGCGCGACGAAGGCATTGACGATGGCCAGGGTGGCCGCGACGACTCCTGCCGCGGTTCCGCGGAGCAAGCGCAGCATCCCCAGGCCCACGAGCAGGGGAACCGCTAGCAGGACGAGCTTCTCGAGCAGCTCCCCCGGCACCACCATCTCGGCGACGGCGACGACGGCATCCTGGGGTACCGCGCGCGGCAGGCCCCCGCCGACCCCCAGGGACCCAGGCAGTAGGTCCTGGCGCGGGGTGAAGACCAGGTCGTAGCTCAGGGTGAAGCCGGGCAGCAGGGCCGGTCCCGTGATGACCACGGCCAGGAGTACGACCCAGGCGTAGGCGAGGGATCGCGTGACCCGCGTAGCCGCCATGGGGCGTTATCGTGGCATGCGTGATCGGGCATGGCTGAGCGTTCGGTCCTCCGCGGCTCGCTGGCATCCCACGCGGCCCTCGTCGCCGTGGCGCTCGGCATCGCCCAGATCGCCTCCTACGCCGTCAGCGTGGTCGCCGCGCGCACCCTCGGCCCGGACGGATTCGGCGTGCTTGCCGCGCTCCTGGGCATCCTCCTCATCGGAAGCGTGCTGGCGATGGGGATCCAGGCGGTCGCGGCCCGTCGACTCGTCCAGATCGATGACGACCAGCGCGCGGGGGCGGCCCGCAGCATGCTTCGTGACGGCCTCATCGGCGGCGTCGCCGTGGCCCTCGCCGCCGTGGCGATCACCCCGCTGCTCATGTGGCTGCTCCGACTCGACAGCTGGGCATCCCTACTCCTCGCCGCAGCGACCTTCATCCCACTGACCTGGGCGGGTGCCGAGTACGGCGTCGCCCAGGGGCGGGAGTCCTACCGTCGACTCGCCGCGGTCTACGCCCTGGTCGGTCTCGGGCGCGGAGTCGGCGGTGTGATCGGGGCAATCGCCGTCGGCAGCGTGGTGGGCACCATGGCGGGTCTCGCGATCGGCACAGCCATGGGCGCCATCGCAGGACGCATCGTCGTCGCACCGCTCAGCAAAGCGCCGCGGGCACGCCTGGATCATTTCGCCAGGGAGTCCGCGCATGCCACGCACGCCCTGCTCGCGCTCTTCGTCCTCACCAACATCGACGTCCTGCTCGCGCGCGCGCTGCTCGACGCCGAGCAGGCTGGCATCTACGGCGTGGGCGCGGTCATCGCCAAGGTTGCCTTCTGGCTGCCGCAGTTCGTCGGCGTCGTTGCCTTTCCACGATTCGCAGACGCCCGACGCGGTCGTGCGACCGCCGTCGCGCTCATCGCCGTGGGTGGCATCGGCCTAGCGGTCGTCGCGGTCACGGCCGCCGTCCCCGGGCTTGTCGTGGGCTTCGTGGGCGGATCGGCGTACACCGCGCTCGTGCCGCTGGCATGGCTCTTCGCTGCCATCGGTGCGACGTTCGCCCTCGCCCAGGCACTACTGCTGACACGGTTGGCCGTCGACGATCGACGTGCAGTCGTCGCCGTCTGGGGCGCCGCCGCGCTGCTCGTCGGCCTGGCCACCCTCGCCCTCCCACGGTCCGTCGGCGGACTTGCGGTCAGTGCCCTGTGCGCAGGCCTCGGACTTGCTGCCGTCGGCCTCGTGGCCGCCGTCCGCGAGACGCGTCGCCTGGACTACTCCGTGACCACCGCGGCTGCATCGGGCCAGGGACCCGGCGCGTAGTTGGCGTTATAGCCGCTCTGCGGACCCATAGCCTGCTCGATCGCGGCGGACCCCGGGTAGACACCGTTGCGCACCCAGTTGTCGAGGAGCTCGATCATCGCCACCCTCGACTCCGGCGTGAAGTTGCAATGGCCCGCGCCGTAGGGCGCTCCCGCCTCCTGGGAGTACTCCGCCGGCGCCACGGTATAGAGCTGGACCAAGCCGCCGCGGACGTTGCCTTCCGCCGCCTGGGCGTCGTAGCGATCGCGGAAGAAGGTCTGGTTCTGGGCGATCACGAGGGGATCTGCCTTGGTATGCAGTGTGATCGTCGGGACCTGGACTGCCCCGGAGGGATTGCCGCCACGTTCGAGCGCTGCGGCCTGCGCGGACGGGTCCGCCTCGACCCGGGGCCCGTTGTCGAGGATCGCCACGAATCGATCTGCGGCACCCTCGCCGCCGATGGCATCGATCGTCTCGCGCTCCGTGTCGTCGAGGCGGCTCGAGTAGTCGGTATCGGCGTTGCCGACGACGTTGCCACCGAAGCGAGTGTCGATCTCCTGCTGCCCGACGGTGCCGTAGGCGAGGGCCGTGAGCAGCGACTCGATCGTGCCCGAGACAGTGCTCACAATGCCCGCGCCGTCATAGGTACGCGTCTGACTCGGTGCGTCGACCATCGCTGCGATCGTGAAGATTCGGGCAATGGCATCGGTGTCCTGATCGCGCGCGCTTTCAATGAGGCGCGACGCCGCACCCTCCCAACTGGACAGGGCATCCTCGTAGCTGTCGAATTCCGCAATGTCCATCTCCGGGTAGAGCAGCTGTTGCACTCCGTACGCCGTATCCAGCGCCAGCCCGACATTCGGCACGAGTCCCGCCATCACCCCGCACAGCGGGGCGGCGCCGTCGACCCACTCCGGGTGGCGCTCGGCGAGCGTCTGGGTGACGAGTCCCCCCAGGGAGTCGCCCCAAACGTACACGCGCTTCGGCTGGCCGATCTGCTCGGCGAAGAAGGCGTAGAGCTCCTCACCGGCGATGACACCGTCCTCGACCGCCCAGCCGTTGCTGCGATACGACGAGCCGGCAAGGGCGTATCCGCGCTCCAGGAAGGCATCGCCCAGCGCGGTATCGCCCGACTCCCAGCCCGGCACCGGCACTGCGGACGTCTCCACCGCTGAGAAGTTCGGCGGGAAAGGCTCCGCCGGACGGTAGCCGTGCGAGTAGAGCAGCAACGTGCCATTCCATGTCTCGGGCATCAGGATCTCGTACGTCGCCCCGTTGATCTGTCCAGTGCATGCGACCGAATCGCAGCCCGTGAAGGGCACCGCGGTGGACTGATCACGCGCCTCGGGCACCGCCGCAGCGGTCGTGCATCCTGCGAGCAGGACGGCAGCAGCGGAGATGGCGGTGAGATGAAGTCGACGCATCCGGGAAGTGTGCCACGAACAACGGCACGGCAGGGCCCTAATGGCCCGCGGACTCCCAGGTGGGTCCCTCCCCTACGGAGACGTCCAGCGGCACCCGCAGATCCACGGCACCCGACATCGCCGCCACGACGAGTTCGCGTACTGCGTCCGATTCGCCGGCGGCCACTTCGAGGACCAGCTCGTCGTGCACCTGCAGGAGCAGGCGGGAATTCAGCCCGCGTTCGCGGATATCGCGATCGACGGTCAGCATCGCCACCTTGATGATGTCGGCAGCCGAACCCTGGATCGGCGCATTCAGCGCCATACGCTCCGCCATCTCACGCCGCTGGCGGTTGTCGCTGACGAGATCCGGGAGGTACCGGCGACGCCCCAGGAGTGTCTCCGTGAAGCCCCGCTCACGAGCCTCATCGACGACTCCACGTAGGTAGTCCTGCACACCGCCGAATCGGGAGAAGTAGTCGTCTCGCAGGAGACGGGCCTCCTCCGGCTCGATGTTGAGCTGCTGCGCGAGGCCGAAGGCGGAGAGCCCATAGGCCAGTCCATAGGACATCGCCTTGATGCGCCGACGCATCTCCGCATCGACATCGGCGGGCGCGACCCCGAAGACGCGGGAGGCGACAGTCGTGTGCAGATCCTCGCCCTCCGCGAATGCCTCGATGAGGCCCTCGTCCGCGGACAGGTGCGCCATGATGCGCATCTCTATCTGGCTGTAGTCCGCCGTCAGCAGGGACACGTAGCCCTGGCCCACGACGAAGCATTCCCGGATGCGCCGGCCCGCCTCGGTGCGAATGGGGATGTTCTGCAGGTTGGGATCCGTACTCGAAAGGCGCCCCGTGGCTGCCACCGTCTGCTGGAACGTCGTATGGATGCGGCCGTCCCGCACCGCAAGGGGGATGAGACCGTCGACGGTCTGGCGAAGTCTGCTCCAATCGCGCCAGCGGAGGATGCACTCCAGGACCGGATCCTCGGTCTTCGCGAAGAGCCCCTGGAGCGCCTCGGCGTCGGTGGTGTATCCGGTCTTGATCTTCTTCGTCTTGGGTAGTCCGCGTTCGCCGAAGAGGATCTCCTGGAGTTGCTTGGGCGAGCCGAGATTGAAGGGCCTGCCCAGGATTGCGTGCGCATCATGCTCGGCCGCACGCGCCTGATCGCCGAACTCCGTCGAGAGCGCCTGCAGTCCCGCCATGTCGACCGCGATACCGATCCGCTCCATGTCGGCGAGCACCCTTTCCAGGGGAAGCTCCACGTCTCTCAGGAGGGCCTCGGCACCCCT
>JAULZJ010000208.1:0-17996 GCA_032117435.1 Candidatus Nanopelagicales bacterium
ACCCGGATCTCCTCCCGAGCCTGCAGCCCCTCCCCCGCCGGCACCCAGATGCGGTTCTGGCCATCGCTCCACGTGCGCGTCCAGCCAGTGCCCCGGAGTTCAGGCAGCAGGGCCGCCGTGTCCATGGGCTCGTCGGCGTCCCAGTGGACGCGATCGCAGAGCATGGAGGGGGCCAGGGACCAGATCTCGCGCTCGGGACGTCCGGCGATCACGAGGTCGGGCACCCGTCGACCCCAGCGATTCGACGCGGTCAGGATGCTGTCGGCGTTTGCGGGGTCCGGCTCAGCCTGCCCCTCGGAATCTGAGGACATGACCGTCGGTCAGGAAACGGCCGCCAGCTCGCGCACTGCATCCGTCAGGGTGGACGCATCCGACGCCTGGAGCGAGAGTGCCTTCGCGATACGGGCCTCGAGACTGTCAACGGCGGGAAGCGCCACGAAGGCGGGGTCATAGGGCGCGCAGTGATCGATCACCGCATGCAGGACCTCCAGCGCCGCGCGAGCCTCGGGACCACCATGGCGCACATCCTCGACGCTTCCCATGCTCAGGGCGATGGTGATGTGGACGCGCGTGCCGTCGGATCCCAGCCCGGCGAGCCGCACGGGAGTGTCGGGGTAGCGGTCGAGCATCGCCGCGAGTCCCTTGGCTGCCGCCACAGCGGATGCCGGCGTGGGAGCCAAGCGCAGTCCGATATCGAGGGAGCGGCGCATGCCGTCCAACGTCACGGGATTTCCAGGCTCCACGGGGCTGAGTGTAGGGATCCCGGGCCCGGGAGTCTCGGTGATTGGTGAGCTCCCCCAGGATTTCCCCAGGCATGCTGAAGGGGCGCACCCTCAGGTGCGCCCCTTCAATGCGTTGGCTTACGGGCTTACGGGATGGCCGTGGCGCCCGAGGGGACCGTCGCGCAACCCGCGTTGTCGGTCGGCGTCGTGTTGAGGCCGCCGGTCGCGGAGTTGTACTCGAACTGCTGGCCACTCTCGGCGTTGCAACCCCACACCTGGTAGTTGCCTCCCGCCGTGGCGTACCAGAGCGTGTTGCCATCGGACTTCTGCACTCCGACAACCTCAGTGCCATCGGCGGGGAGGGCCCCGTCCGTCACACGCAGGGTCTCGACGACCTTCGCCGCACCGTTGACGTCCGACTGGACCGAGGCGTCACGGGCTGAATTGCGCTGGCTGAGGAAGATGGGGATGGCGATCGCCGCGAGGATAGCGATGATGCCGATCACGACCAGGAGCTCGATGAGGCTGAAGCCTTCGTCCTCCTGGCTCTTGTACAAGCGATCGAGCATGACTGACTCCTGGTCACGAGCCCCGATTCCGGGGGACGGCGGTCGCCGTCAGGAGGGGTATCGGCCCGATCCAGCCTGGAGGCCGGCAAAATCCGGGGGGAAATTTCCCCCCGGTGCCCGCCTAGCCGTTGATGAGCTCGTAGATGTTGAAGATGGGCAGGTAGAGGGAGATGACCATGGTCCCCACGAGGATGCCCAGGACGATGATCATGATGGGCTCGAGGAGGGCCATGAGCTGCTCCGTGGTGGCGGCCGCCTCCTGGTCGTAGAAGTCAGCGATCTTGCCGAGCATGACGTCGAGGGCCCCCGTGTCCTCGCCCACGGCCACCATCTGGACCACCATCTCGGGGAAGACATCGTGCTCCGAGAGCGGTTTTGCCATCCCCGAGCCCTGCCGCACGCTCTCCTTGACGCCCTCCACCGCCCGGGCGATCACGACATTGCCCGAGGTCTCCCCGACGATGCCGAGGGTCGCCATGATGGGCACCCCCGCCTTGAGGAGCGTGGAGAAGTTCCGGGTGAACCGCGCCAGGGCGATCTTGGTGAAGAGCGGCCCGAAGACCGGGAGGCGGAACTTCATGGGGTCCACCACCTGACGGAATCCCGGCGCATCCCGATACCTGCGGTAGAGGACCACGAGCAGCACGATGATGACGGCCGCGCTCAGGAGCACGAGGGCATTATTGAGCGCGTTGGAGATGGTCATGAGGACCTGGGTCGGCAGCGGGAGCTCTCCACCGAGCGACTCGTACATTCCGGCGAAGACAGGCACGACGAAGAGGAGCATGGCCGTCACGATGACGATCGCGATGACGCCGACGGCAATGGGATAGGTCAGCGCCGCCTTGATGCGTCCACGCAGCTTGACATCGGCCTCAATGGTCTCCGCGATCTGCAGCATCGCGCCGTCCAGGAATCCACCTACTTCGCCGGCACGGACCATGCTCACCATGAGCGGTGGGAACTCCCTGTGGCGCGCGAGGGCGTCCGAGAACGAGTCGCCCCGCTCGACCTCGGTCCGCACGTCGATGAGCACGTCCCGCAGTGCCTGGCTTTCCGTCTGATCGGCGAGAATGGAGAGGCAACGCAGGATGGGCAGACCGGAGGACAGCATCGTGGCCATCTGCCGGGTGGCGATGGCAAGATCCTTGGGCTTGACGCGCTTGCCCCCGATGCGGATCTCGCGATTCAGCCCAACGCTGGCCGGCTCCACGGCGATCGGGACCGACCCCTGCTGGCGCACAAGCGCGAGCGCCTCGGATTCGCTTCCGGCACGCACCTTGGTCTCGACCAGGCGCCCCGTGCGGGCGCGCGCCTTGACGAGATATTCACTCTGCGGCATCGGGCGTCACTCCCAGCAGTTGCTGTAGCTCGTGCCTATCGGAGCAGCTCTCCAGGGCCGTCTCCAAGGTGATGCGTCCCTGCTCGACGAGGGCGGCGAGATCCTGGTTGAGCGTGTGCATCCCATACTTCGACCCCGTCTGCAACGTCGATGCGATGGAAGAGAGCTTGCCCTCGCGGATGAGATTGCGCACCGCGGGAGTCGCCAGCATGATCTCGGTCGCCGCGACGCGGCCATTGCCCTCCGCCGTACGGCAGAGAACCTGGCAGACAACCGCCTGCAATGAGCCTGCGAGCTGGGTGCGGACCTGGGATTGCGCAGCAGCGGGGAACACGTCGATGACCCGGTCGATCGTCGATGCGGCCGAGCTGGTGTGGAGCGTGCCGAAGACGAGGTGGCCCGTCTCGGCAGCCGTCAGCGCGATCGAGATCGTCTCCAGGTCACGCATCTCGCCGACGAGGATCACGTCGGGATCTTGACGAAGGGCATGGCGAAGGGCTGCTTCGAAGGTCTCGGTGTCGCGACCTACCTCGCGCTGGCTCACCAGGCACTGCCGGTGCGGATGCACGAACTCGATCGGGTCCTCGATCGTGACGATGTGCCCCGAGCGAGTCCGATTGACGCGGTCGATGATCGCGGCCAGCGTCGTGGACTTGCCCGAGCCCGTGGGCCCCGTGACGAGCACGAGACCGCGCGGCAGATGCGCCAGGTCCGCGATGACCGGGGGCATGCCCAGCGCCTCGAGGGGCTTGATGTCCCACGGGATCGCGCGCACCACCGCGCCGAGCGCCCCCTGCTGCATGAAGACGTTGACCCGGAACCGTGCCGCGCCGGGGAGTTCGTAGGCGAGGTCGAGTTCGTGCTCCTCCTCGAACCGCCGCTTCTGCCGCTCCGTCAGCATCGCGTACACGGCTTCCTGTACCTGCAATGGCGTGAGCGGTGCGTACCCCGGGATCGGCTCCAACTGCCCATGGACGCGGATCATCGGCGGGGCCTTCGCGGCCAGGTGGAGATCAGATCCGCCACACGACAGCAGGTGGACGAGCGCCGCGTCGAGGTCGAGAGTGGCCCGCTCGTCGCGCTCGCGGACCGTGATCCCGCTCGTCGAGGCAGACGGGGGCGCGACCGGGAGCGACTCGGCAGGGTGGTTGGGCTGCCCCGTGCTCGGAACGATCTCGTCCACGAGGGGCAGCGAGAATCCGCTGTCGGGTCCAGACATCACTCACGACCTTCCTAGGCGACGACCCGCAGGACCTCGGGCACCGTCGTCAGTCCCTGCGCGACCTTGAGCCAGCCGTCCTGTCGGAGAGTACGCATCCCCTCGAGCACCGCCTGGGCCTGGATCTCGCTCGCCGAGGCGTTGCGCAGCGCCAGGCTAGCTAGGGCTTCCCCCACCGGCATGACCTCGTGAAGTCCGACGCGGCCGCTGAAGCCCGTGTGGGCGCACGCGGGACAGCCCACCGGATCGAAGAAGTTGCGCTCGATGGCGGACGGCACATCGAATCCCACCAATTCCAACTCTCCCCTGGTCTTGGTCGCGGGCGTTTTGCACTTCTCGCACAGTCGGCGCGCCAGGCGCTGTCCCGAGGCGCACGTGAGCGCAGAGCTCACAAGGTACGGCTCCATGCCCATCTCCGTCAGCCTTGTGACGACACTTGCCGAGTCGTTGGTGTGCAGGGTCGTGAGCACCAGGTGACCTGTGAGTGCGGACTCGACGGCGATCTGGGCGGTCTCCTTATCCCGGATCTCACCGATGAGGATTACATCGGGGTCGGCCCTCAGGATGGAGCGCAGGGCCGCTCCGAAGGTCAGTCCGGCCTTCACGTTGACCTGCACCTGGTTGATGCCGGGGATTCGGTACTCGACCGGATCCTCCACCGTGACGATGTTGATCTCGGGGTTGCTTACCCCGTGGAGCGTGGCGTAGAGCGTCGTCGACTTGCCCGAGCCGGTCGGCCCGCTGACGACGAGCAGTCCGTATGGCTTGGTGTAGGCATCGCGCCACTTCACGAGGTTGTCGCCCGAGAATCCGAGATCGCCGAGATTGCGCATGGCCGTGGAGTTGTCCAGGATGCGCATGACGATCTTTTCGCCCCATACGGTCGGAATGCTGCTCACCCGCAGGTCCACCTTTTGGCCCGCATGCTGGACACTGAGGCGTCCGTCCTGCGGCACACGCCTTTCGGCGATGTTCATGTCCGACATGATCTTGATGCGGGAGATGATCGCCGCCTGAATCTCCTTGGGCGCGGGGGCCATTTCCTTGAGGACGCCGTCAATGCGGAAGCGAATCCGAATGCTGTTCTCGCTCGGCTCGACGTGCACGTCCGAAGCGTTGTCCGAGATCGCCTGAGCGAGTAGGAGGTTGACGTACCTCACGAGCGGCGCATCGCTGGATGCGGCGACGGGGGCGAGGATGTCGATTGCCTGATCGTCTAGGACCTCCTGCATGAGCGCGCCGAGTTCGGCCTCGGCCCGGTACTCGCGATTGATCCTGCTGGCGATCTCGGCCTTGACCGCGCACGTGAAGACAATGGGCCTGCCGGTGATGGCCTGCAAGTCCTCGCGCACCTGCCAGTCGGCAGCGGTCTGCGAGTCGGCGACCATGACGACGGTCCCGTCCGACTCCAGTCGCAGCGGGACGACGCCGTAGCGCCGCGCCTGATCACCGGAGATGCAGGAGAGCGCTGATGGCTCGACGGGCACGTCCAGGATCTCCACGAATTCGAAGCCGGCCGCCTGGACGGTAGCTCGTACGATGTCCTTCTTGGATACGGCGCCCTGCTGGACGAGAACGCGCAGGACGGAGTCGCCGCGCGAATCCGCCGTCACCTGTGCTGCTGCCACCTGATCCATGCTCACCAGGCACCGGGCCACAAGGATGTCGGTCACGGCCTGCGTCATGGGATGTCCTCTCGCGCGGTCACAGTGTGGCACCTCGGAAGCCCGCCCGCCGCAGTGCCACGTGGAGATCCGCCGCATTGGGGACGACCTTCTCTGCCTCCGTTGCGCTGATCTCCCCGGACATCACCAACCGGATCGCATCCTGCTCGAACGAGTGCATCCCGTAGAAGTCCCCCTCGACGATGATGTCGTGGATCTCCCCGGCCCTGTCGGGATCGAGCAGCGTCGCACGCAGGCGCTCCGTCGATATCGCCACTTCGGTGACCACGCGCAGTCCCGGCCCTGAGGCCGCAGCCACCAGGCGCTGGCACACGATCGCGCGCAGGGCCTCGCTCAATGTCGTCCGCGCCTGCCGCTGCTCATCGGCGGGAAAGAGGTCCATCATCCGGTTGATGGCGTCCTGGGCACTCCGCGCATGCAAGCTCGCGAGCACGAGGTGGCCCGTCTCCGCCGCCTGCAGGGCCGTACGCAACGTCGCGTAGTCGCGCACCTCGCCTACGACGATGACGTCGGGGTCCTGGCGCAGCCCTGCCCGTAGGGCATGAGCGAAACCCTGGGTGTCGGTGTGCACCTCGCGCTGGCTGATGGTCGACGCCTGATCGGTGTGGAGGTATTCGATCGGGTCCTCGATGGTGAGCACGTGACACGTGCGCGTCTCGTTGATCGCGCCGATCATGGCGGCCAGTGTCGTGGACTTGCCTGAGCCCGTGGGACCGCACACCAGAACCAGGCCGTCGGTGAGGAGGGCAAAGTCGGACGTCACGGAGGGCAGGCCGAGTGACTCGATGCGGGGGATCTCGGCCCGCACGTGGCGCAGCACCATCGCGGGAACACCGCGGGAGAGGTAGGCATTGCCCCGGAACCTGCCCGTACCCACCAGGTTGATAGCGAAGTCGTGCTCGTCCCGACCGTCGCTCCATTCCGGGGTTGCCGCGAGGACCAAGGCGCGGGCATCACCTTCCGACAGGACCGTCGGCGTGAGAGCTCCGAGTTGTCCCGACACCCTCACGAGCACAGGGGAACCCGCTCGCACGTGGACATCGGACGCTCCTCGGGCGACCGCCGCGGCCAAAAGGTCGCGGAGTTCGAGGCCGGATCCCGGCACCTCAGCCGGGGGCGATGTAGGCAGGGACACGACTCATGTATCGGACCGACTCGTCCGGGGAGAGCACCCAGATCCCGATGACTTTCGGGCCCCCTTTGCTGAGCCGATGTCGGGTATCCTCGCCGAGCACTAATGATCAGGGAGGTTCCGCGTGTTCAGGGCAGCGGGCACGGGCCTCGTGGGTCTCGATATCGGAGCCACCGGCATCAGGGCCGCCCAACTGTCGTCGGACAAGGCCGAGCGTCGCTACCGCGTCGAACGCCTCGCGGACATAGATCTGCCGCACGGTCTGGTCGAGGGCGGCGAGATCGTCGATGCCGCCGGCTTCACGCGGGCCCTCAAAGCGCTGTGGAATCGCGGACGCTTCACCTCCAAGAGGGTCGTGATGGCGCTGCCCGAGCGCGATGTCCTCACGCGGCAGGTGGACCTGCCGTGGATGCCTCCGGACGACTTCCGCACGGCGCTGCGCTACCAGGTCGGCGACGCACTGCCAGTCGATCTGTCCCAGGTCGAACTGGACTACCACGTCCTCGGCGAATTCTCGCGCGCCGATGACCGCGGCCAGCCCATGGAGATGAATCGGATTCTCATCGTGGCGGCCGACAGCGCACGCGTCGTCTCGTGGAGTCAGTGCGCCCGCAAGGCAGGGCTGATGCCGACAGCCGTCGACACATCCGCGTTCGCTCTCATCCGAGGACTGAGTGGTGGTCGTGCCATTCGCAACCTCACCGTAAACGCCATCGTCGACATCGGCGCCGAGCAGATGAGCATCGTGATCTACCGGGATGCGCAACCCATCTTCATCCGGACCCTGCCGAATGTCGGAGGCGACGCAGCCACGGCGCGCATCGCGGCGTCGCTGGGTCTGCTTCACACCGAGGCGGAGAGCCTGAAGAGAGCCACCGGGCTCAGCGGGCCCGCACCTGAGATCGCGCCTATCTCCGAGTCCAGTGTCTTCGCGGCCCTGGCCCCCGCGGCCGCGCCTCGCCGCGACGCTCGCGCCGACGCGGTGGTCGCAGTGCTCAATCCCTGGGCCACCAACCTCATTTCCGAGATCCGCAACTCCCTCGAGTACTTCCGCAAATCCACACCCGAAGCCACGCTTGGCTCCCTGACCCTCGTAGGCCGCACCGTGCTCCTTCCCGGTCTCGTGGAGCGCATCGCGACTCAGATCCCCGTGCCGACGAAGGTCGCCAGTCCCCTGCTCGGGCTGCCGGTCTCCCCGCGCGCGCGGGATGCGGCCACAGACGCGCGATTCGCTTCGGCAATCGGCTTGGCGATGGGGGTCGATCTATGAGCCGCCAGCCAACCTCTCGCAAGTTCTGGGAGATTCGCCACAAGAACCGTGACGATGAGGCCGTCGTGCATGAGCCCTTCGTGGCCCATCTGCCCCGAGCGAATCTCCTGCCCCGATCCTTCCGCGACGCCATCCTCGCCTCGCGTATCCGGCGCTGGCTCACCTACGCCGGTCTCGGTGCCATCGCGCTCGGCATCCTGGTCTGGCTCATGCAGGGCCAGGCGATCATCCAGGCCCAGGAGGCGGTGGACCGCGCGAATGCCGACAACGGTGCACTCCAGGCGAAGCAGGCCCAACTGGCGCCGGTGAGCGAACTCTTCGCTCAGATCTCACGCCAGCAGGAGTTCGTCCAGGACACGCTGGCAGCTCAGCCGGAGGCGGCCAGGGTGATCCGTCGCCTGCTCCAGGCAGGGGGCGAGGTGCAGTTCACCACCCTTTCGGTCTCCTACCGGGAAATTCCCCAGCCCGGGGACATCCCCAACGAGTGCCCGAACCCCAACCCGTTCCAGGATCAGGTAGCGATCGGTTGCCTGGAGTTCAGCGCGACCGCCAAAGACCGGGCTCAGGTATCGGATCTGCTCAGGGCCCTGGAGGCGGATCCTCTCTTCATCGGGCCGTACGTCTCCAACACGACATCAGGCGGCGACGCCGGAGTCGTCACATTCACCGGTTCTGCGGCCATCTCCGTCGACGCTCTCGTCAATCCACTCACGCCCGAGCAGATCGAGGCGATTCTGGTCCCGACGCCCTCCACGTCGCCGTCGCCCGCGGTGAGCCCGTGACCTCCCGACCGCGTCTCGTGTTGCTCATCGGCATTCTCGTCCTTGTCGCGCTGATCACCTTCGGCTGGACGGTGCTGCTCGGCCCTCGCGTGAATGAGGCGGCGGCACTCCAGGCGCGCGCCACTCAGATCGAAGGCGCCAATATCGCGCTGCTGGGACGCTACAACGAGCTCCTGGATCAGGCCAGGAACATCGAGGATGCGACCTCGCAGGCACGCGAGATCTTCGCGCGCATGCCCGAGGAGGCTGACCTTCCTACGGTCATCACCCAGATCACCGGAGCGGCTGCTGACGCAGGCATCCCCCCGGGCGACATCCAGGTGATCAATACGTCCGTGCCCGAGCCCATCACGTCCGATGACGACACAGGCTCCGCGGGAGTGGCCCTGGCCACGATGCGATTGGACGTCACCGTTCGCGGCACTCCCGAGGAACTCCTCCGCTTCCTCGCCAATATCGAGGCGCTGGACAGGTCGCTCCTCATCAAGTCCACCTCTATGACACTCCTTGCTGGCCGCGAAAGCACGGGTTCCACGCTCCAGGTGACCGGAGAGATGTTCGTGCTGCAGTCCCCCCTCGATGACCTTGTCCGAGAGGTGAAGCGGGTGGTCGAGGAGGCCGGGATCTCGAATCCCTGATCAGATGGCCGGCAGAGTCTCCATGAGTCGCTGCCCATCCATATCGCCCAGGGGCGCTGCAAGGGCTTCTCGGATGGCGCGCACCGCGGACGCGAAGTCGGCCGGCAGTGACGCGAGCGAGGACACCGATTGGGTGCACAACTCCCAGCGCGACATGGCCGTCATCAGCGCGGCGTCGCCGGCGGCGACCGCCGACTCGACGAGGTACGCCTCCAACAGGAGGCAGTCCCCCGCGTACGCCAGGCGAATCGCCTCGGGAACGTTGCCGCGCACGCGATGCTCCCGGGCACTCGCCATCTGCGCCAAGCCCTGTTGGCGGCGACGCTGGACGAAATCGCGGGGGGCCTGGCCTTCCATACGTCGCAGTGCGGCGTCGGTGAACGCAGCGGACGGCGGAGCAGGGATTCCCGCGAGATAGGCGCTGTCGGGCCAGTGCTGACCAACCTCCCTGGCCAGCGGGGCATCGAGCTGCGCCAGAAGCGCTGCTCGCGAGGCCCTGAGAAGTCCCTCCGCCTCTTCAGCCCACGGGCCCGGGTGGACGACAGCTCCCTCGGCCGTCTCGAAGAAGTGCCGGGGGGTCGCTCCGGCGACGACGACCACGCGCTCCCAGACAATCGCCTGGAAGACCTCGAGGTCTGCCGCCCAGGCGAGCACGAGCGCACCCACGATGTCATCGGCGGCGGCTCGGCTCCTGGCCGCACGCTCGAGGACGGACGCGTTGGCCAGGCGGAGGGTGTAGAACTCCTCCGCGGCTCCATGGGCGATTCCCGTCACGATTCCCGATCTCGTCGCAGCACCTTGGTGTCGTCAGCCTCTCACGGGAAGCTCAGCTCACGGGAAGCTGGGCAGCAGTACTGATCCCGGTCGAAGCTCGCTCTCCCGGACCAGGCTCCACGGCTCTGTGAAGAGATCCGCCAGGTAGGGCGGAGACACCGTGCGCGATAGGCGCTCGTCGTAGTAGATCGCGAAGGGGGCATAGCCACCGTTGCCCGAGGGCTTCTCGATGGAGCAGCGATTAGCCTGCGCCAGGGAACCGACGAACTTCAGGATGCCGCGACTGACGGTGGTGTCCCAGTCCTGGACCGCGAAGCACCCATTGAGGACTAGGGCTGCGGCATCGATAACCAGGTTGTTGAGATTCGTCGTCTGCCAGGTATTGCCACCGTAGGAGTCCTTGGGCAGATAGACGTACATGTATCGCTGGGGGATCAGGCCCAGAGTGTTCAACGAGTCGGTGGGGGGTACGCCGTAGTCGGCCGCAAGGGGATCCTGCCAGTTCGCGCTCGAGAGGTTCTCGTCCCACAGTTGCCCGGTGACCGAGATGTCATGCGCGGTTGCCAGTGTCAGCTCTCCCCGGTAGGCACCCTGGATATACGCGGTGCCCTTCCCGCAGAAGCCCGCGGACCAGGGATCGTCCACGGTCGTGCTCTCCACGGGGAATCCGAGCAGCTTCCCGCTCTTCCACAGATCCACCGACGGAGGGAAGGAGTAGGTGGCTCGCTCGCTGTACGTCGTCGACGACGGGATGACGAAGGGATAGATGGACTTGCTCGTCTTCGTCTGGCACGACGGTGCTGCGGGGTCAGTCGTGGAGTCCACGTAGATAACTCCATTGAATCCCTGCTGCTTCATTGCTGCGTAGCTGAGCACCATGGTCGTCTGCGTGGAGGGATTCGCGGCATAGTAGGACTTCCCCGCTTCGCGACAGAAGGCATTGATGCTGGCGTCCGTCGTATCCGGACTCGTCACCACCATGACGCCGCCGGGGAACCACCGGATTCGCGTGGGACCCGTGAAGTAGCAGCCCGCCGCCTGAGCCTGAGTGCGCAGGCCCGTGGGATCAGGTGGGAACTCAAGGGGGCTTGCGTACTCGGGATTCCAGGCCACCGGCGTGACGGACGGGATCTCGAAGAGCGTGTAGTCGGAAGGGTTGGCTGCATTGCCCTGCGGTACGACGGCCGGATCGATCCAGCGCTGACCCGTGGGGCAGCCGTTCGATCCATCTCCCGGAACGCACGACGTTGTCACGGCACCAGCGAAGACATCCGCAAGGCCCGGTGCGAAGTACCAGGTGTCGTTGGTGTGGACATTGCCGTACCAGCGATCACCCGAGTTGACCGCGATGTACTCGCAGATCCGTGAGTTCCGGTGTGGGCCGAGCTCTGAGGTTGCCGTGGACTTCAGTGCCGGGTCGTACCAGTGATCCCTGCAAAATGACTGGGCCTGTTCGGGCGTCAGCTCACCGCCCTTCCCGCTGTAGGCCCCCGGGAAGTTCCACGGGACAGTCTCGCTGCCGCTCACGTAGGCGTAGTCGTAACTGGTGCGCTTGCGAAGCGTCGCCTCGATGGTGCGCTCCACTCCGTCGACACGTCCCGTGGAACGGATCGTGATCTCCCCCGTCTGCGCCGCATTCGACCGCGGGACCAACGAGTAGGTGTAGTACGCCTCACTGGCAGAACCCGGCAGAGTCACCCAGCCGGTCAGGGCGGGAGACGTCACACCCGCCGGTGTGCCGGCCAGTGCGATACGCGCCCGGTAGTCGTCGATGCCCGCCTCTGCAGCCGACAGAGCCCGGAAGGAGGTCTCGTTGGTGTCTGATGCCCTGACCGTCGCGAGCGTCGCCTGGCCGACGATGAGGACCATGAGTAGCAGCACGGCGCTGTAGATGATCACCAGGATCATGGCAATGCCGCGGTCGTCGCGCGTCTGAGGGGTCGTCATCGCGGATTCACCAGGGTCACCATCTGCTCGGACACGAGCCCACTCCCGCTGTCGGTGATCCTCACCAGGATCTTGTCGATTGAGGCCGTCCAAGCCGCGAACGCTGCCGGATCCGAGGCCGGGGGCGGATCCGACACCACGTCCACGGACGACCCCGAGGCGATCGAAGACGTGTAGTAGGTGAACGTCATGGTGGGGACATTTCCAGGCGTGGCCCTCAGGAGGACCCGGGGCGGCAGACTCGTGTAGGACGTCACCACTCCCTCCGGCGAGACGACTGGTTCGCGAATATCCGCCACGATGCCCGCGTTCGCACCGCTGTCCACGACGCGCAGGGTCACGTCATAGGGATAGCCGTTAACCGTGCCGATGCCTGAATTGGTGAAGAAGCGCATCTCCGAACTCGTCGCCGATTGGATGGCTGTGCCGGGCACGTAGCCCTCGGTTTCGTTGTCGATGAAGCGCAGCACTTTGCTGATGAAGAGCACCGCGTTGCGCTGATCCTGCTGAACGCTGGACAGAGCGTTGGCATCCCTGATCGCTCCGAAGCCGGAAACGAAGAAGGCGGACACGATCACCATGAGGACGCCGAAGACTCCCAGGGAGACGAGCACCTCGACGAGGGACATGCCCTCATCCCGTCGACCCGTCGGGCGCGTCATGGCAGCACCTTGCACGACTCGGCGTAGGTGCTCGCGAAGGGCACGGGCGGCGTGCCGACCTTCTCGGCTACCTCGTCGTCAGCCACCACCTTGCCGTCGGCATCGATCTGCACGGTCACTGATCCAGTGACCGCACCCAGCACGACCTTGAGCGTCGCCTGATTGCCGCCGGAGCCCACCGCGAGGTCCAGTGCGAGAGCTTGAGCTGCCTCCTCCAGGAGAGCCATCGTGACCTTCTTGTCAGGGGTGTCCTTCGCGAGTTCGTCAGCCCGGGAGATGAGCCGATCCACCGCCTTGCGCGTCTTCGCCGCTAGGCCCGTGTCCCAGGCGACACTGCAGGGAGAGCGCGAGGTCGCGGTGAAGTCGACCGGGATCGACGCGTACGTCGAGTCGTCGGTCACGGCGGCGAACGTCCACCCACCGGTGGGCACGGTGACCCGCAGGACCATGGAGTCATCGACGGTCCCAAGGGAGTACGACGGCAAGCCTCCCCCGGGGCAGGAGCCGCCGTCGGTGAATGCACTATGAGTCATCGTCACGCGGGCACCGGGGGGCCCCACGATGTCGACCTGCTTGCCCGCCAGGGAGACGCGCGTCGTCGCCCCTCCCGCAGCGATCACCGACGACTGCACAGAACCGGCGTCGCTGCAGCGCCCGAGCCAGGCCTGGTAGGGGCCGGGGTAGAGCCCGTCGATCGTGATTGGATAGGCGCTGTTCCCAGAAGGAGCACGACCCAGCGGGTCTGCGACGAAGGTGAGCGGCATATCCTCGGGGATCGCGTAAGTGTCGTCGACCGAGGTCAGGATGACGGTGGCCTGCGGGGCATAGGCGAAGGAGACCGCGGAGTTGAGGCCAACGGAGACATTCGCGGTCTGGGACGTGCCACCCAGTGTAGGAGTGACATAGCCCGGCTTCTGGATAGCGATCTGCCACCCGTTGGCCGCGGCCAAGCCGGTGACGAGGAGGCAGCCGTCGAATCCGGTGACGTAGCTCGCCGGGGCACCGGAGGCGGCGACATTCGTGAGCGCGACGGCGACACCGGGAACCCCGGATCCCTGGTCGTCGACCACCTTGACCGAGAGGCTCCCCGTCTGGTCCGGAAGTGCGTCGTCCAGTCTCGGGATCACAGCGTCCAGGGACTGGGGGCCGCTCAACTGCCCACCTGTCACCTCGACGCGTACCCGCATGAAGGCCACCGTGTCGGGGTCGATGGCCACATCGCATGCACTGCCCGCCTGGTCGAGGGCAACCCATGACGCCGACGTCTCCACGTTGTAGGTCACGTTGCCGACGGTCTCGGTCGTGGTGGTGAGCCCGGGAGTGAGGGCATCCGCACCAAAGACCCTCATCTGCTCCACCTGGGAACGCGCGAGACTGGCGGCCACGGCGCGGTCGGAGTTCTCGTCCACGACGCGCAGCGAGCCGATGAGCACCGCAATCGCGCTTGCGGAGATGAGGATGAAGACGGTCATGGCCGCGATGACCTCGACCAGGGTGAACCCCTCGTCGGGCGCGCGGGCAGAGCCGCCGGCCATGGAAACCTCCTCACTCCCCTTAGGGTTTCGGACCGATCCCGCCAAGCTCTCCCACGAGTACACGGGGAAATCTCAACAACCTCCTAGGCAACAGGAGCCACACTCCGGCATCATCTAGCAATGGCAGGTCTGAAGTCCGCACTTCGAAGCCTCGGGGCATGGCTGCATCCGGCCTCCTCTCTGGCCCGCCACTCGGCGGCGGAGGACCGGCTCAGGCTGCGGGCCGGCCTTGTTGGCGCCCTGTGCATCTTCGTGGGCACCGGTGCCCTGGCCTGGTCGGTCAGCTCAGTCCTGCTCGCGGTGGCCCGGGGCACTCTGGCCAGCAGCCCCCTGGTCGTCGCCTCGCTTCCCGCGAGCCTGGCCCTGGTCATCGTGAGCGTCTTCGTCCCGCAGGCCCTCTTCCGGACGCGCAATTCCGCCCTGACCGAGCAAGTGCTGCGCAATCCCTCAGCACACTTCCAGCCGTGGCGATCCACAACGATCACCTTCAATGCGATCCTTGTCGGGGCCATGGTCGCGGGGCTGTACTTCGAGCCCATGATCACGCTCGCCTTCTTCGGACTCTTCCTCGGCGCCCGCGTGATCTTCCGCAGTCGCCGTAGCCTCGCGAACGACCCGAATGCTCGGTTTCACGGGCTCTACTCAGCGGCGGTCGTGGCTGCCATCGGAGCCGCCGCGTACGCGATCGTGCACCCATTCGCATCGTCAGTGATCGTGCACCGCTCAATCTTCCCGCTCGTCCTCGCCGCGATCGTCGCGATCTATCTCGAACTCGCCTTCAACGCGGTGCAGCGATGGGTCAACTCCTCGGGCATGCCCTGGTCCATGCTGCGCGATGCCGTGGATATCCGCCGCATCATCGTTGCCCTGGTGAGCGCTGCCATCGCGTGGGTCGTCTCCCTCGTCGCCGAACTCGGCCCGCAGATCTGGGCGGACGAGCCCGAGGTGGGTGGCTCACTCGCCGCCCTGGGATGCTTCCTCGCCGCCTGGCTCATCCTGTGGATCGTGTCCGTGCAGATGTGGCGCCGGGACGCTCAGCGCACGCTCACCCGCTGGGGACGCCATCAGGCGGAGATCCTCAGCCGCATGGCCGACGGATCTCTGGAGCCCGAGCTCGCGGCACGCGCGGCGGTGTCGATCACCGGACGCATGGCCATCTCGATCTTCGGTGCCACGCAGGCCCTCGTGCTCCTTGACAATGGCCGTGGCTCGGTGTCGCGACAGTACGTGTCCGCGGGTCTCTACGACAACGCACCCGCGGCCGATGCTCGGTCGCTCGCCGCCGTGCAGCACGAAACCTTTCCGCTCTACGCCGTCCCGGGGCATCCCAATAGCAGCAGCATCACTGTGGGAGGCTGGCTGCCGACCGGATGGTTCATGATTCGCTCGACTGAGATCGTCGAACACTTCCGCGAGCTCGCCACCTCCGCCCTCCTCACCCCCGTGATCGCCGAGGACTCTGACCGGCTGGCGACGGCCTTCGACACCCTCTTCGACACGACATACCGCTGGCCGAGCATGGCGGCGCTCGAGCACGCCGTCGAGCGGATGCAAACCCGCGTGGAGACGAATCCGCAAACTCTCTCTCTCATCGTCGGCGTCTACTCCATCGACGACTTCGGGGCGCTCTCGGGAGGACGCTTCGAGCAGGCTGCCGTGGCGCAGGTCGCACGACTGGCTGCCGGGTTCCAAGAATTTGCCGGACATGAGATCTTCCTCGCCTACCAAGCGCCCGGCCGCCTCTGGCTCGCTCTCACGGGTGGACCGATGATCCGCAACGGCATCTCGCTCCTGCGCGACCTGCAGCGGCACATCAACGACCACGGGGCTGTGCCCTCCGCGCGCATGGATATCGATGTCCACGTCAGCGTGTCCTTCGGGTATGCGGTGTACCAGGTGGATGACTTCTCGCTTGCGGGGCTTCTCGCCGCCGCCACGGACAGGCTCACCATCGATGAGAGCGCCCGCAACCCCTTCGGCGTCGACTCGGTGATCACCTACGACATCAAGCCCGAGGACATCATCGGGGGCGGCGACTCGGCCACGACGACGGTCGACGTGGCCGATGCCCTTGCCCGCGACCGCGCAGCGGCCCACGCCGCTCGGCTATTCCCTACCACCTACCTCCCAGTCACGACGCTCGACCGAACTCACACGGTGGCACTCTCCCTACAGACAGGCTGGGACCATGCAATCGGTGGGCTTGCTCCTATCGACCCGCGGGAGTTCGAACGGCTCTTCAACCGACAAGCCAACCTCGCGGCCGAGGCCACGGGTGTCCTCCTGGACAGAACGAAGGATGCCCTCGCCCAACTCGCAGCCGCAGACCTGACACACCTGCCCGTCATGGTGACGCTGCCGTCGATCCTGTTGCACCCCGAGAACGGGCAGTTGGCCCTGCCCAATCTCATGGCTCCCCATCTGGATCGCTTCGAGTGCGCGCGGACCATCGCACTGTTCGACACGGTTCCCATGGGCGGAGGCCAGGCTCTCCACCTACTCGCGGACCGTGGGACCAAGATCGCCGTGACCGCAGCGGCCGCAGCGACAGCCGATCCCGGCGACCTCTACGGCTGGCAGAGGTGGGCGATCGTCCTGCCGCCCCGGATGATCTCCGGGCCGCACGGGGTGGACGGCCTGTTGATCCAGCAGACCGTCTCGGCCATCGCGAGTTCCGAGACGAGACTCATTGCCGTGAGCGAGCGACCCCTGGATGCCGGAAGCCTGGAGGAATTCGGCATTTCCTGGCTCCTAGACCACAGCCGCGGCGCCACCACTCTCGACGAGGCGATCGCACCGGCGAAGGTGCAGAACAGTAACTAGGCGGATTCCTTGCGCACGCGGCGCTTGGGGGTCTCGACCTCACGCGGGACGAGGGTCGGCAGGACGTTGTCGCGGACCGTCTCCTCGGTGACGACCACGCGAGCGACGTCGGTGCGGCTGGGCACGTCGTACATGACGTTGAGCAGCACCTCTTCGAGGATCGCCCGCAGGCCGCGGGCACCGGTGCCGCGCTTGAGCGCCTGGTCGGCGATCTCGCCGAGGGCTTCATCGGAGAACTCCAACTCGACACCGTCGAGCTCGAAGAGCTTCTGGTACTGCTTGACCAGCGCATTGCGGGGCTCGGTGAGCACCTGCATGAGCGCATCCCGGTCGAGCTTGGACACGGAAGTGAAGACGGGCAGACGGCCGATGAACTCCGGGATCATGCCGAACTTGAGCATGTCCTCCGGCATGACGTAGCCGAAGATGTCATCCGGATTGGTATCCGTGAGTGCCTCACCATCATCCGACACGAGATCGAAGGTGAAGCCCACGCGCTTCTTGCCGATGCGCTGCTCGATGATGTGATCGAGACCGGCGAAGGCACCTCCGACAATGAAGAGGACGTTGGTCGTGTCGATCTGGATGAACTCCTGATGCGGGTGCTTGCGACCCCCCTGCGGAGGCACCGAAGCCGTCGTGCCCTCGAGGATCTTCAGCAGTGCCTGCTGCACGCCTTCACCGGAGACATCCCGCGTGATCGAGGGGTTCTCGCTCTTGCGCGCGACCTTGTCGATCTCGTCGATGTAGATGATGCCCGTCTCGGCGCGCTTGACGTCGTAGTCCGCTGCCTGGATGAGCTTCAAGAGGATGTTCTCGACATCCTCCCCGACATATCCAGCCTCGGTGAGTGCGGTGGCATCCGCGATAGCGAAGGGCACATTGAGCATGCGCGC
>JAULZJ010000209.1:0-7875 GCA_032117435.1 Candidatus Nanopelagicales bacterium
GCAGGATCCGGGGAGTGCGCATCGACCTGGCCCCGGACCTCGTGGCCAGCCGCCCTCTGCGCGTCACGGCCACCGTCAATGGCCGGGAGACGACTGACATCGTCACGGCACGCGGCACGGTGACCGTGCCCGCACAGGAGGCGACCTCGCTCCGCCTCCGATTCGACAACGCCGACGTCGTCCGGAGCCTCGATCCGACTACCGGAGCTTTCACCGCGCTTCCCATCGGGATCAACGAAATTCGCATCCTGGGTGCGGAGGACCTGAGGAAGGGCCCCCGGCTCTTCGACGACGCTGGCTTGCCGTGCGGCTTCGGCCCGGAGGTGTCCATCGACGGGCAACTACGCGCGGAGATGAGCGTCACGGCATCGGTCATCCAGACACTGACGGATGAGTTGGTGCAGGCAACCCCGTGCGATGGCCGCATCGTTTCCCTAGGAGCGGGCAAGCATGTCGTCGAGGCTGCTTCCACGGCAGAGTATGCCGTCGAGATGGTGTCTTTCGAGCCCCTTGCGCCCCTGCCGAGAGCACGTACTGGTGCAGCCACAGTGGAGGAGTGGGAAGCAACCAACCGAGCGGTGTCCGTGGATGTGGCTGCAGCGCCACGCATCCTCGAGACCAGCGAGAACTTCAACGACGGATGGCGAGCCACACTCGAGGGAACTTCCCTACAGGCTGTCCGGGTGGATGGATGGCGTCAGGGATGGATCGTGCCTGCAGGGGCCGGCGGCACGGTGACACTCGCCTTTACGCCCCAGCGCCTCTACTCCGCGGGCCTCGTGGTGGGACTCCTCTGCGCTGCGGGGCTCCTTGCCCTGGCATTGGTACGGCGTCGCTCAGACCTGGTCATCGGCCCGGACCCCGACGTTCCCGTCAGGGGACGGGGGTGGTTGCTGACCGGCGCGGCCCTCGTTGCGGGGCTCCTCATCGGCGGGTGGATCGGGCTCTGTGCGGCATCGGTGGGAGTTCTCCTCGCCGTGGCCGGCTCCCGCGCGGCAGTCGCCGGCGCGCTTGCGGGCGCGGCCGCTGTGGGTGCCGCGGTCAGCCCGTGGCCGAGCCGTCTTGATGCGCCCGATTGGCTCTTAGCGGGGACGGCTCTGACGGTCCTGGCGGCGCTGGCTGCAGCAGCTGCTCCGCTGCGCTCTTCGTCCGACGATGCGCCCACGCAAGGATTGGACGCTCCACGAGAAACCAGGACGCACTAGCAACGGCTATCGATGCGAGGGCGACGAGTGGCCACACGATCCAGAAACCTCCAGAGAAGACCTGCAAGTCGAGCGCGCTCATGGTCAACCGCAGCAGGACGAGGTGCCAGAGGAAGACGCCGTAGGAGATCGTGCCCAGATAGGCCATCACTGGGCTCGCGAGCATGCGACCCCACCACGAGTGGTCCACGTGGTTCGACTGGCCGGTATCCCCGACGCCGAGGAAGCCCGGCAGGAGCAAGAACACGGCCAGGGCGCCGTAGAGCAGGTGCTTGATCACGAGACTGTTGGGAAGGGCGGGATCGAAGGTCAGCGGGCCTGCGATCGGGGTTGCTGCGATCACGGCAAGCCCTGCAGCGATGAGAAGACACCATCCGGTGGCCCGAGCCACCTGCTGCAGCGATGCCATCCAGGGTGGAGGAGCGCCCAAGCCGAGGCGTACCTGGATCACGGCCGCCGCCATTCCGAGAGCGAACCAGTCCAGGAAGCCCGGCAGCCAGTAGCCCATGATCGTGCTGGTGCCAAGCGCTCCGGAGACGCGCAGCACGGTGAAGGTCAAACTCGCGAACCCGGCCATGGCGAGAACGGCGAGCTGGAAGCGCGCACTTGCGTCAGGTCGCCCACGCCCGCGTCGCCCCGCTAGCCATGCGATGACGGGGAGCAGCAGGTAAAAGGCGACCTCGGTGGCGAGGCTCCACGTCTGCGTGAGTCCCTCGAGCGTGAAGCCCGAAACGTAGATGTGGAGCATCCCCAGGTGCACCGGCCAGGTTTGCCAGCTCACTGGCTGGATCTCCGGCAGAAGCAGCAGCGTGAGGACGACCATGATCCAGTACGCCGGCAGGATCCGTGCCGCCCGCCGAAGGGCGTAGTGGCCCAGAACCGGCCCCGGCCGGTCGAGCATGGCGTCTCGTGCCCAGGGCCGATAGAGCAGGAACCCACTGAGCAGGAAGAACAGCGTCACGCCGAAGTCCATGCGCCCGAGCAGGGGCCCGAGCACCGGAGTGAGGATCTCCCCGGTATTGAAGGCCACGTGGGTGGTGAGCACCATGAAGGCGGCGATGGCCCGGTAGCCGTCCAGTAGCGGGAAGGGCCGCATGGGCACCTCCTTCCGGACTGGGGCAATTCGCTGATCCTCCGCCACGATCTACCCGCCAACGCGCCCAGTATCCGCTACCGTTCCCTGAACGCGTCCTGCCCATTGGGCAGCGGCATGGCTACCGGAGGCTGGCATGAAGCGTGGCATCGGCATCGTCCTCATCGGGCTGGGGGTCTTCCTCTTGGTCCTGGGTGCACTCTTGCGCTTCAGCGTGGTGCCCTCCGTGGCCAAGGCGCCCCTGTCACCCGGAGAGGATTCTGGTGGCGTGACGCAGACTGATCAGACGGGGGTGGCGGCCAAGCTCTTCGACCCAGCGACCTTGACGGAGCGGACCGACGTCCCCCTCACGGTCACGCGCTTCACGCGCGGCGATGTCCCCGCCAGCCAGACCGAGGAGGCGAAGGCCGGTGACCTCGCCATCTACGACACCTTCCAGCGCGTGGAGGACAACGCAGGCACGGTCGTGCTCGCGGACACTGCTCGCTATGCCTTCAACCGCGTGACCTCGGAACTCTCCAACTGCTGCGGGGCCAACATCGACGGCGAGAACGTCGACATGAGCGGCATCGTCCCGCTGAAATTCCCCATGTTCACGCAGCAGCAGACGTATCCCTACTTCGACACCTCGCTCAACGAGGGCGTAGATGCGGTTTTCCAGGGTGAGGAGACACTGGAGGGACTTCCGGTCTACAAGTTCCTTGTGACCGTCGAGCCCACGCAGACAGGCACGATCGAGGTTCCGGGCGATCTCGTCGGGTCCCCGCTTCCCAACTTCGTCGCCCCGCGTTACTACAGCAATTCGCTGACCCTGTGGGTGGAGCCTTCGACGGGTGCCATCGTCAAGGGTGAGAGCGACCAGTTGCAGACCCTGCGCGGCCCCGATAATCAGGACAAGATCACCATCATCGACGCGGTCATCGGGACGACGCCTGAGGAGGCCTCCGCGGGCATCGAGTACGCCAAGACGCAGGCAGCCCTACTGGCACTGCTCAACAACACGGTGCCCCTCATCTCCGTTATCGTCGGCCTGCTGCTGCTGGTCCTCGGCATCGTCCTCGTGGCGACCGGGGGCAAGAAGCGCTCCGGGGCCCACTCCGGGGGTTACACCGCCGCGTAAGGGTGCACCCTGACAGGGTCACGGGGTCGCCCTGGGACCTGTGCGGCGGCTGCGCTATCCTCGCGGGGCACGCCGAGCCTGCACGTGTCCCGGACCGAGTGGCCTCGTGACGTTCTTCGCGGCACGCGAGGGCCCAGGGCTCTGCGCTCCCCGTCGATCACGGACTCGTCGCGCACCGACCTACATCTATCCGTATCGGAGTCCCCGTGACCTCCCAGACCATCGCACCCGTCGTAGCCGTCAATGACATCGGCGACGCCGACGAATTCCTCGCCGCCATCGATCTGACGATCAAGTATTTCGAGGATGGCGACATCGTCGAAGGAACCATCGTCAAGGTCGACCGTGATGAGGTCCTCCTCGACATCGGCTACAAGACCGAGGGTGTGATCCCCTCCCGCGAGCTGTCCATCAAGCACGATGTCGACCCCCACGAAGTGGTGTCCGTCGGTGACGCGGTCGAGGCCCTTGTCCTCCAGAAAGAGGACAAGGATGGGCGTCTGATCCTGTCCAAGAAGCGTGCGCAGTACGAGCGCGCCTGGGGCACCATCGAGCGCATCAAGGAGGAGGACGGTGTCGTCGAGGGCACAGTCATCGAGGTCGTCAAGGGTGGTCTCATCCTGGACATCGGCCTGCGTGGCTTCCTGCCCGCGTCCCTCGTGGAGATGCGACGCGTGCGCGACCTGCAGCCCTACGTCGGCAAGACCCTCGAGGCCAAGATCATCGAACTCGACAAGAACCGCAACAACGTCGTCCTGTCGCGTCGCGCCTGGCTTGAGCAGACCCAGAGCGAGGTCCGCCAGACCTTCCTCAATAACCTGCAGAAGGGCCAGATCCGCTCCGGCGTGATCTCCTCCATCGTCAACTTCGGAGCTTTCGTGGATCTCGGCGGGGTCGACGGCCTGGTCCATGTCTCGGAGCTCTCGTGGAAGCACATCGACCACCCCTCCGAGGTCGTCGAGGTCGGCCAGGAGGTCACGGTCGAGGTGCTCGACGTCGACATGGATCGCGAGCGCGTGAGCCTGTCCCTCAAGGCGACGCAGGAGGACCCGTGGCAGCACTTCGCCCGCACGCATCAGCTCGGGCAGGTCACCCCGGGGCGGGTGACCAAGTTGGTTCCCTTCGGCGCCTTCGTCCGCGTCGAGGAGGGTATCGAGGGACTGGTGCACATCTCGGAGCTCGCTGAGCGTCATGTCGAGATCCCCGAGCAGATCGTCCAGGTGGGCGACGAGATCTTCGTCAAGGTCATCGATATCGATCTCGAGCGGCGCCGCATCTCGCTGAGTCTCAAGCAGGCCAATGAGGCCGACGGCGAGGTCGCCGACGAATTCGATCCGTACCTCTACGGCATGGCTCCGGCCTTCGATGAGGGCGGCAATTACGTCGGCCCCGACGGCTTCGACCCCGAGACCGGTGAGTGGAAGGCAGGCTACGAAGGTCAGCGTGCAGAGTGGGAGCGTGAGTACGCCGAGGCGCACGCACGCTGGGAGGCCCACCGCAAGCAGGCATCGGAGATGCGGACCGCCGATGCCGAGCAGGCCGTCGTCGAAGGCACCGCCACCGGCTACTCGTCCTCCTCGGAGGAAGCTGCGGGTTCGGGGGCGCTGGCATCGGATGAGTCACTTCAGGCTCTGCGCGACAAGCTCGCAGGCGACTCATAGTCCGTCCGGGTAGCGTGACGACCGTGTCGGCGGCCGTGAGGCCCCGTGCGTCACGAAACCTCATTTGGGGTATCGCGGCAGCGGGCCTCCTCGTGCATGTGTGGGCTGCATGGCGAGGGTTCTTCCACATGGACGACTTCTTCTACCTGGCCGAGGCCTCGGGACCCTTCAACGACTACGTCTTCCAGATCTACAACGGCCACCTGATGCCGGCCCAGTTCGTCATCGTTTGGCTCAGCCAGGCAATTTCACCGATGTCGTGGAGCCTGGCGGTACTAGTCGTCAGTGCCATGTGGGCCGCCATGCTCATCGCTGCCGTCATGCTGCAGCGTTACCTTTTCGGGTCCAGCGCATGGGGGATCGTCAGTGTCGTCGTCCTGGCATTTGCGCCGCTGCTGACGACGGTCACGGTCTGGTACGCCTCTGCGCTCCAGATCCTCCCCTGGGCTGCGACGTTCATGTGGATGCTTTACTTCGCAGCAAGGCACGCCAGGGACCCCCGCTGGCGGTGGTTGTGTGCTGCAACCGTGACGTTTGCCATCGGCTTGGCTTTTTGGCAGAAGTCCTTGCTGTACCTGCCTGTCGTCCTGTGGCTGTATTGGCGCTACTGGCCAGGGACCGGACGACTCGGCCTCGGTGGCCTGGGTCGGCGGTGGTGGCTCCCCACAGTCACGTTGGTGCTCGCCGTGGGCTATGCGCTGATCTACATCGCCCTCCAACCCGAGGCGGTTCTGCGATCTCGACCGACCCGGGAGCAGTGGTTCGAGTCCTTGCGCATCACGCTAGGAGAGGTGTGGCTCCCTGGCTACTTCGGCGCCCCTTGGACCGGCTTCACCGACGGGCTGGCCCCCGGGTCTAGCTCCGCGTGGTGGCTCTTCCTCATCATCATCCAGCTGGTCACTGCACTTGTGGTCATCTCCGTGATGCGGTGGCGCGCCGCTTGGAACGCCTGGGTGCTCATCGCCGCCTTCTCCGTGGTCACGGTGGGATTGTTCGTCTTGGGCCGGATCAATGCTTTCGGTATCGTCCTCGCGACCGATCCCCGCTACGTCGAAGATCTCTTCGTCGTGGGCGCGGTCGTCCTGCCTTTCGCTTTCGTCCGACCTACCGGCTCACCCCTTCCGGAGCCGCTGACGCTCCAGTGGCTCCCGAAGGGAGTCCCCGGGTGGGTGCAGGCCCTCGGCTTGCTGGCATTTGCCAATTTGCTGCTGCTGCCGACCATCGCGGTCGGGCGGAGTTGGCACGACACCCCTGCCCGGGATTTCGTGGCGAATGCGCGGGCCCTTGCTGCAGAACAGCCGGGCATTGCGGTGGTTGACCGAAAAGTACCCGAGAGGGTCATGTCGGGTCTCTTCCTCGAGCGTGCGAATGCGTCGTACGTTCTGTCGGGAGCAAACCTGCCCATCAGGTGGAATGGTTCCGGGAACCAGGTTCACGTGCTCGATGACGAGGGGCGCGGACGACCGGTAACGCTGGCTGCGAGATCCACCTCAGTCCCGGGTTTCGATGGGAAGTGCGGATATCGGGTCTTCGGTACCGCTACCCGAATTGAGGTCGACACGACGCTTTTCGCATGGACCTGGGTGGGCCAGTTGGACTATCTCGCGGCGGACTCTGCGATCCTTCAGGTTGCCCTCGACGGTGCAAGTGTTCCGGTGCCCGTGGCGAAGGGTGCGGGCAGAGTCCAATTCGTCGTGGTCGGAGGCGGAGACACTCTGGTGGTGGCTGCGCCGGAAGGCGTGGGTGTTTGCATCGCGTCGGCTGTGCTTGGGCAGGACGGGCCCGCGTGAGAGTCGCCCTCACCGGAGGAATCGGCTCCGGCAAGAGCACGGTCGCACGCCGGCTCGCCGAGCGTGGCGCGATCATCGTGGACGCCGATGCGATCGCGCGCGAGATCGTCGAGCCCGGACAGCCTGCCCTTGCGGAGATCCGAGAGACGTTCGGTCCGGAGGTGATCGGTGCCGATGGCCGCTTGGATCGGGCGAGCCTCGCCGGGATCGTTTTCGCGGATGCCGTCGCTCTGGCCCGCCTCAACTCCATCACGCATCCTCGGATTGCCGAGCGCAGTGCAGAGCTCCTCGCACGGGCACCGGCCGACGCTGTAGTCGTTTATGACATGCCGCTCCTCGTTGAGCAGGGCCCGGCGGCACTCGCGGGATGGGATCGCATCCTCGTCGTGGACTGCCCGGACGACACGCGCCTCGAGCGCCTCGTGGAGCGGGGCCTCGACGCCGACGACGCAGGGCGCCGCATATCGGCCCAGGCAACGCGTGAGGAGCGCCTCGCGGTCGCGGACGTCGTCATCGACAACTCGGGGGACCTGTCCACCCTCGAATCCCAGCTTGACCGCCTCTGGGCGGAGTGGGCCGTGAACGACGCCTAGGGTGGGCCCATGCGCCCCGTCACCGACCTCGTGCGCAAGGTGGCGCCCCTCGAGGTGATCGCGGACTATGACCCCTCGGGTGATCAGCCCACGGCCATCGAGGACCTCGTGCAGCGCATCGGCGCGGGGGAGCGCGACATCGTCTTGCTCGGTGCGACCGGGACGGGCAAGAGCGCGACCGCGGCGTGGCTCATTGAGCGGGTGCAGCGTCCGACGCTCATCATGGCTCCCAACAAGACCCTGGCGGCCCAGTTGGCGAATGAGTTCCGGGAGTTGCTCCCCAACAATGCCGTCGAGTACTTCGTGTCGTACTACGACTACTACCAGCCCGAGGCCTACGTCCCGCAGACGGACACCTACATCGAGAAGGACTCCTCCATCAACGAGGAGGTTGAGCGCCTGCGTCACTCGGC
>JAULZJ010000210.1:0-3642 GCA_032117435.1 Candidatus Nanopelagicales bacterium
TGGCTACGGCGTGGGCTTCATCGAGGGCGGCTGGCCCGGGGCCATGCCGAAGGACACCGAGTTCTTCGCCCGTGCCCGCGAGGAGCTCGACCTGCAGACCGCGCAGCTCGTCGCCTTCGGCGCCACGCGCAAGGCCGGAGTCAAGGTCGAGGACGACCCGCAGGTGCGCGCCCTGCTCGACTCCCAGGCACCCGTCGTCACCCTCGTCGCGAAGTCCGACGTCCTCCACGTCGCCGAAGCCCTGAAGACCTCAACCGACGAGAACCTCGCGATGATCGTCGACACCGTGCGCTTCGTGCGCGAGCACGATCGCCGCGTCTTCCTCGACCTCGAACACTTCTTCGACGGCTACAAGCACGACCGCGACTACGGCGTACGCATCCTCCAGGCGGCGTTCGAGGCCGGCGCCGACGTCGGCGTCCTCTGCGACACCAACGGCGGCATGCTCCCGCACGGGATGTACGAGATCGTGCAGGACGTCAAGGAGCGCTCCGGCGTGCGCCTGGGCATCCACTGCCAGGACGACACCGGCTGCGCCATCGCCAACACCCTCTCCGCGGTCGAGGCGGGCGTCACCCACGTGCAGTGCACCGCCAACGGCTACGGCGAGCGCACCGGCAATGCCGATCTCTTCCCGGTCGTGGCCAATCTCGAGACCAAGCTCGGCATGCCCGTGCTCCCCGAGGGCAAGCTCCGCGAGACCATGCGCGTATCCCACGCGATCGCCGAGATCGCCAACATCGCCCCCAACACCCACCAGCCCTACGCCGGCGTCTCGTCCTTCGCCCATAAGGCCGGTCTGCACGCGAGCGCCATCAAGGTCAACCCGGAGCTCTACAACCACATCGATCCGACGCTGGTGGGCAACGACCAGCGCATCCTCATCACCGAGATGGCCGGGCGTGCCTCCGTCGAGCTCAAGGCCCGCGAGCTCGGCCTTGCAGCCGCTGACGATGCCTCGACCCTGGCCAAGGTCGTCGAGCGCGTGAAGGATCTCGAGGCCGCAGGCTGGACCTTCGAGGCCGCCGATGCGTCGTTCGAGCTGCTCGTCCTCGACGAGGCCCAGGGCGGGCGGCCGCAGCCCTTCACGGTCGAGTCGTGGCGCACCATCGTCGAGCAGCAGGCCGACGGCCGGGTCGTGAGCGAGGCCACGGTCAAGGTCCATGCCGGCGGCGAACGCGTCATCGTCACGGCTGAGGGCAACGGCCCGGTCAATGCGCTCGACCGCGCCCTGCGACGGGCACTCGTGCGGCTCTTCCCGCAGGTCGAGAGCGTGCGGCTCACCGACTACAAGGTGCGCATCCTCGAGGGGGTGGCCGGCACCGACGCTGTCACGCGCGTGCTCATCGGCACGAGCAACGGCGACGAGTCGTGGAGCACCGTCGGCGTGCACGAGAACGTCATCGCGGCCTCGTGGATCGCCCTCGAGGACGCCCTCGCCTACAGCCTCCTCCGCTCGGCATCTCCCGCTCCATGACCTTCGGTAGGGTCGCCGCGTGATCATCGCTCGAGTCGCCGTCGGCTCCGAAGTCGTCTTCGCTGCGGTCGACGGCGTAGACGATCGTGACGCCGACCTCCCCGTCGATGCCCGCCTGCGCGTCATCGACGTGCACCCCTTCGGTGAGATCACCTTCACCGGCCAGGAGGTCACCGGCGCCCAGGCGCGCCTGCTCGCGCCGGTGCTGCCGAGCAAGGTCATCGCCGTGGGCCGCAACTACGCCGCGCACGCCGCCGAGATGGGCAATGACGTGCCCGCGGAGCCGATGATCTTCCTCAAGCCCAATACCTCCGTCATCGGCCCCGGTGCTGAGATCCGCCTGCCCGCGATGTCAGAGCAGGTCGAGCACGAGGCCGAGCTCGCCATCGTCATCGGCCGGCTCTGCCGCGAGGTGCCCGAGGTCCGGGTGCAGGAGGTGATCCTCGGCTACACCTGCGCCAACGACGTCACCGCGCGTGACCTGCAGAAGGCCGACGGCCAGTGGGGCCGCGCCAAGGGATTCGACACCTTCTGCCCCCTCGGCCCCTGGATCGTCACCGACCTCGACGTCTCCGATCTCGCCATCACCTGCCACGTCGATGACGACGAGCGCCAGTCCTCGCGCACCTCGCTCCTCGTGCACTCCGTGCCCAAGCTCGTGTCGTGGATCAGCGAGGTGATGACGCTGCTGCCTGGCGATGTCATCCTCACCGGCACGCCCGCGGGGGTTGGTCCGCTGCGCGACGGCGACGACGTCGAGGTGACCATCGAGGGGATCGGGATCCTCACCAACTCCGTCGCGGGATGACGCCGGCCTTCGACGACCTGCCCGTCGCGCTGCCCCCGGGCTGCGCGGGCGCGCGGGTCGCGGGCGATCCCTCGGGCTGGGTCGAGGCCTTCGACTGGCCCACCGAGCTCACCGATGCTGCCGCCACCCGCAGGTCCGACTTCCTCATGGGCCGCCTCGCCGCCGTGGAGGCGTTGCGACGTCTCGGCGCCGAGGGGAGCGTCGGGCGCTCGCCCGAGGGGGCACCGGTCTGGCCCGAAGGGATCGCGGGATCGCTCACGCATCACAGCGGCGTGGCCGCAGCGATCGTAGGTCGCCGCGCGGGCGGACAGGGCTATACGGGCCTGGGCATCGACATCTGCCCGCGACTCCAGGGCGATCGCCTGCGGGCCGTCGTACGCCAGTGCCTCACCGAGGCCGAGCGCGAGGCATGGGCGTCGGAGGAGGCAGCGACCCTCGCCTTCGCCGCGAAGGAGTCGATCTACAAGGCGGCGTACCCGCGCGCGCAGCGTTTCATCGGCTTCGACGAGGCAGAGATCGTGGACGTGGGCGACGCTGGTCGTTCTACGGTCGAAAGGCACCACCCGGTGGACGCATTCGACCGCAGAACGCACGCGGGCACCTGGACCGCCGTGCTCGCCGATGAGCTTGCCCGACTGCTCGGCGTCGACACCGTGACCGGCTCCTACGCATGGGACGGTGAACTGGTCTACGCCGTCCTCGCGCTCGAGTCCTCCCGGTAGGCTCCGCGCGTGCCTTCCTCCGATATTCGCGTGCGCTTCTGTCCTTCGCCGACCGGCAATCCCCATGTCGGCATGGCGCGCACCGCGCTCTTCAACTGGGCCTTCGCGCGACACCACGGCGGCACCTTCGTCTTCCGCATCGAGGACACCGACGCCGAGCGCGACTCCGAGGACTCCTACCTCATGCTGCTCGACGCCCTGCGTTGGCTCGGCCTCGACTGGGACGAGGGCCCCGAGGTTGGCGGCGACTACGGCCCCTACCGCCAGTCCGAGCGCATGGATATCTACGCCGACGTCGCGCGCCGACTCGTCGAGGCCGGTCACGCCTACCCCTGCTACTGCACCGCCGAGGAGCTCGAGGCCGAGCGCGAGGCGGCCCGGGCAGCGGGGCGCACCCAGGGCTACTCCGGTCGCTGCCGCCACCTCACTCCCGAGCAGCGCGCAGCCTTCGAGGCCGAGGGGCGCAGCGCCGTCACCCGCTTCGCCATGCCGGATCAGGACTGGACCTGGGACGACCTCGTCCGTGGCGAGCTGACCTTCGGCCGCGAGCACGTGCCCGACTACGTCATCGTGCGCGCCAATGGCGACCCGCTCTACACCCTGGTCAACCCCGTCGACGACGCACTCATGCGCAT
>JAULZJ010000211.1:0-8851 GCA_032117435.1 Candidatus Nanopelagicales bacterium
CGCCGAGAGGAGACTAGCGACTCGCCGTGACCACGCCATCGGCGACGGTGCGGGTGGGACCAAGATGGGATGTTGATCCGAGGAGGAGCTATGGCCGGCACCACAGTGGGCGAACTGGGGGAGATCGCCGTCGTCCAGCGCATCCTGGCGGCGGCGGGCATGGAGTCGACTCCCGGGGTCCCCGTGGGTCCCGGGGATGACGCGGCGGTGCTCGCGTGCAGGGATGGCCGCGTCGTGGTGACGACGGACATGCTGGTCGAGGGGCGTCACTTCCGGCGCGACTGGTCCGAGCCCGCAGACATCGGCCACAAGGCGGCTGCGGAGAATCTCGCGGACATCGCGGCCATGGGCGCGGCCCCGACTGCGCTCGTGGTGGCCCTCGCGATGCCACCGGAGACCGAAATCGCCTGGATCGATGGGTTCCTCGCCGGTCTGCTCCAGGAGGCGGAGCGCGCGGGTGCGTCGCTCGTCGGCGGAGACCTCGTGCGCGGCGATGCGATCACGATCGGCGTGACCGCATTCGGCGATCTGGGTGGACGGGCACCGATACTGCGCTCAGGGGCGCGTGCCGGTGACGTGCTCGCCGTCTGCGGGGTCCTGGGCAGCGCCGCCGCTGGGCTCGCCGTGCTCTCCCGCGGCTTCCGGTCGCCACGTGCGCTCGTCGACGCGCATCGCCGACCGCAACCGGACTATCGCGCCGGCGTGCGTGCGTCGGATGCTGGAGCCCACGCCCTCATGGACGTGAGCGATGGCCTGCTGCTCGACGCGGACCGGATGGCACGGGCCTCTGGTGTCGTCATCGACATCGACAGTGCGGCCCTGCCCCGGGATGAGGCAGTGGTGTCGACCGCGTCGGCGTACAACCTGGATCCGCTCTCGTGGATCCTGAGCGGTGGTGATGATCATGCCCTGCTTGCCACTTTCGCTCCGGAGGCCGCATTGCCGGATGGCTTCGTGCCTGTGGGCACAGTCGTGAGCGGGGAGCAGGCCGGCGTCCTCGTCGATGGACGCGAGACCGATCAGGTCGGGGGATTCGAGCACTTCCGGGGGTGATGATCCCCGGGGGGATTGATCAGGCGCGAGTGACCTTGCCGGCCTTGAGGCAGGAGGTGCACACGTTGAGGCGCTTGGGCGTGCGGCCGATGAGGGTGCGCACCGACTGGATATTGGGATTCCAGCGACGCGACGTGCGCCGGTGGGAGTGCGAGATGCTGTTGCCGAAGCCCGGGCCCTTGCCGCAGACATCACAGGTGGCAGCCACGGTGAACTCCTCAGGTCTTCGGCGCGGGTCGGTGTCGACCCGATTGCGCGCTGCCGACCTACCGGTCGCAGCCCCATGAGGGTAGCCGAGGAGCCCCGCGGCGCCCAAACCGGGGAGTCCTCGAGGCACCCCGGGAGGGTCGGCCTGGGGGGATACGGTGACGCCAGGCCGGATTCCCCCGGGTCACTGCCCACGCTGGGATCACTGCCCACGCTGGATCACCGCTCGAGGAGGTGAGCATGGCACCGTCGAGGCCCACCCGCCTCCATGCTGCGGCCGTGCGCGCCTGGGCGGAAGCCTCGCTCGCGGCGCTCGGTGAGGCCCGCGCTGCCATCGACGCCCTCAACGTCTTCCCCGTCCCGGACGGCGACACCGGCACCAACATGTTCCTCACGGTCGAGTCCGCGTGCACGGCCATCGACGAGGTCTTCGACGCGGCTGACGCCGAGGGTGCCCGGCCCAGCACGCCAGAGGTGGCGCGGGCCATGACCCACGGCGCCCTGCTGGGGGCCCGCGGCAACTCGGGGGTGATCCTCGCGCAGATCATTCGCGGTGTCGCCAGCATCCTCGGGGATGCTCGCGAAGACGATGTGCTGTCGGCCGCTCTCGTCGCTCGATCCCTGCGTGCCGCGAGCGATGATGCGTATGCCGCCGTGTCGCACCCCGTCGAGGGCACGATCCTCACCGTCGCGCGCGCTGCCGCGGAGGCCGCCGAGGCGGCTACGGCGATCGAGGATGACCTCGTCCCCGTAATCGAGTCCGCGGTCGCCGCGGCGCGCTCAGCGCTCGCCGAGACCACGGAGCAACTGCCCGCGCTCCGGGATGCCGGTGTCGTGGATGCCGGTGGCCAGGGCCTGGTCGTGGTGTACGACGCGCTGCTCGATGTCGTGACCGGCGTGCGTCGACGCCGTCCCGGTATCGCGACCCGCACCAAGCTGCCGGCACCGCACGTGGTCCATGGCGCCCCCGTCTCGGGGACGGGGGAACCGTCCTATGAGGTGATGTACCTCATCACGGCATCTGCCGACGGGGTGCAAGGCCTGCGGCGCGCGCTGGAGCCGCTCGGGGACTCGCTCATGGTCACCGGCGACGACCATCTGTGGAACGTCCACGTCCATGTCCACGACGCGGGTGCGGCCATCGAGGCCGGGCTCGCCGTCGGGACACTCGAGCGAATCCGGGTCACCTATCTCGCGGCCGCGACTTCGCCCACGAGCGGACGCGGACTGGTCGTGGTCACGCACGGCCCCGGCACGGCGGCACTCGTGGCCGAGCAGGGGGCCGTGGCGGTGGGCGCTCGCCCACGGCGTCGTCCCTCGACGGCGGAGTTGCTGGAGGGCGTGCGGCGAGCACATGCTGCCGAGATCGTCATGCTGCCAAGTGACTCGGATTCCCTGGCGGTGGCCGAGGCAGCGGCAGAGCAGGCACGCGGCGAGGGCCTTCGCGTGTCCGTGATCCCGGCCCGCTCGATCGTGCAGAGCCTCGCGGCGCTCGCTGTGCACGATCCCGGAGCCCGCTTCGATGACGATGTCATCGCCATGACCCGGGCGGTGGTCGCGACGCGTTACGCCGCCGTGACGATCGCCTCCAAGGATGCGCTCACCAGCGCGGGCCCGTGTCGCGCGGGCGATGTCCTTGGCCTGGCTGAGGGGGACATTGTCGAGATCGGATCGGACGTGCCGGCGATCGCGTGCTCGCTCGTCGATCGGCTCCTCGCACCCGGCGGCGAACTCGTCACGGTCGTCTCGGGGTCGGATCTCGCGCCCGATCAGGTCGCGGGCCTCGCCGACGACGTACAGCGGCGTCATCCCGGTGTCGACGTGGTCTGCGTCGACGGGGGCCAGCCGCTGTGGCCCGTCATCATCGGCGTGGAGTGATCGTGCCTCGCGTCAGCCTTGCTGCCCCCGTGTCCGCTATCGCCGGTGGCAAGACCGCCAAGGCGCTGCGTGACGGCCTCGGGATCGTCACGGTGGATGACCTGCTGCGCCACTACCCGCGTCGCTACATCGATCCCGGCGAGTTGACGGATCTCGACTCGCTGGAGGTGGGCGAGCATGTCACCGTCTTCGCCGAAGTCGTCTCCGCGACCAATCGACGAATGCAGCAGCGCAAGGGCACGGTGACCGAGGTCGTGGTCTCCGACGGAGCGGGCCGCATCAGTCTCGTGTTCTTCAACCAGCCGTGGCGCGTCGAGCGAGAGTTCCGGGTCGGACGTCGTGGCCTCTTCGCGGGCACGGTGTCGGCCTACGGCGGGACACGCCAGCTCGCTCACCCACGTCATGTGATGATCCCCGAGCGTGGCCCGCACCTGGCGGATGACGAGCCCACGCTGGAGGAGGAGCGCGACCGCGAGGCCGAAGCAGCCTTCGGCGATCTGCTCATCCCCATCTACCCGGCGACAGCCGGCCTACCGAGCTGGAAGATCCAGCAGACGATGCGCCTTGCCCTCGACGCGCTCGCGGACATCGATGATCCGCTGCCGCCCGCCCTTCGCATGTCGATGGGCCTGCTGAGCCTCGAGGATGCCCTCCGCGGGATCCATCGCCCTGCAGACCGGGAGCAGATCGAGGCCGCTCAACGCCGCCTGCGCTTCGAGGAAGCCTTCGACCTGCAGGTCGTGCTCGCGCAGCGCCGGCACGAGCGGTTGGGCCAGGCGGCTATGCCGCGCCCTGCCCGACAGGCGGGCCTGCTCACGGACTTCGATGCGCAACTGCACTTCGACCGCACCGGTGCCCAGGTGCGAGTGGGGAGTGAGGTCTCCGCGGATCTCGGCGGTGCGCATCCCATGCAGCGCCTGCTCCAGGGCGATGTCGGCAGCGGCAAGACACTGGTGGCGCTGCGCGCCATGCTGCAGGTGGTCGACGCCGGCGGACAGGCGGCGCTGCTGGCGCCGACGGAGGTCCTGGCCCAGCAGCACATGCGCACGCTTCGTGCGCTGATGGGTCCCCTCGCGGAGTCGGGGCTCCTGGGCTCAGGCGAGCGCGGCACGCGGATCGCCTATCTCTCGGGATCGCAGTCGGCCCGGCAGCGCAGGGAGGAGCTCGCGGCCGTGGCGAGTGGTGAGGCGGGCATCGTCGTGGGCACCCACGCACTGCTCGAGGAGACCGTCGACTTCCACGACCTCGGCCTCGTCGTGGTCGACGAGCAGCACCGCTTCGGAGTCGAGCAGCGCGCCGCGCTCACCTCGCGGGGCGGCGACACGAAGCCGCACGTGCTCGTGATGACCGCGACCCCTATCCCGCGCACCGTCGCGATGACGGTCTTCGGCGATCTCGATGTCAGCGTCATCGACGAGTACCCGCCCGGCCGTGGACGCATTGCCACGCACGTCGTCGCACCTCGCGAGAAGCCCGCGCACCTGGCCCGTGCCTGGCAGCGAGTCCGCGAGGAGGCTGATGCGGGTCGACGGGTCTTCGTGGTGTGCCCTCGTATCGGCGACGAGGCCCCCGCGACGAGTTCCGATGAGGTGAGCCCCGAGGAGGAGACCGCATCCGGCTCCTCCGTGCTGTCCAGCGTCCTCGAGGTCGCGCGTGCCCTCGAGGAGCGATGGCTGGAAGGCCTGCGGATCGGCGTCCTGCACGGGCGCATGTCCGCGGAGGACAAGGACGAGGCCATGCGACGCTTCACCCTCCCGAGTGAGAGCCCGGAGGCACTCGATGTGCTCGTGGCCACCACCGTGATCGAGGTCGGAGTGGACGTCCCTGAGGCATCGATGATGGTGATCCTCGATGCGGAGAGATTCGGAATCTCCCAGTTGCACCAGCTCCGCGGCCGCATTGCCCGCGGTGGCGGGGATGGTCTCTGCCTGATCGTCACGGGAGCTGATCCCGCTTCACCATCGCGTGATCGCCTGGACGCCGTCGCGGCAACCACAGATGGATTCGCCCTTGCGCGGGTCGATCTCGAAGCCCGCCGCGAGGGCGACATCCTGGGTGCGGCCCAGTCCGGTCGACGCTCGTCCCTGCGACTCCTCGAGGTCATCCGCGACGAGGCCCTCGTGGACGAAGCTCGGCAGGCTGCGCAATCGCTCGTCGCTGAGGATCCCGGACTAGACCGGCATGCTGCCCTTCGCGAGCGCGTACGCATGCTGAGCGATGACGCGCGCGCGGACTTCCTGGAGAAGGGCTGACATGAGGATCATCGCGGGCCGGGCCGGGGGTCGACGTCTCGCGGTCCCGCCGGAGGGCACGCGTCCTACGACGGATCGCGTGCGTGAGGCGCTCTTCTCCAGTCTCGACACCCACGTGCGCGAGACGGCCGGCGACTGGAGCGGTGTACGGATGCTGGATCTCTACGCGGGCTCGGGTGCGGTGGGCCTCGAGGCCCTCAGTCGTGGGGCGGCGAGCGCCACCCTGGTCGAGCGCGATCGGCGATGCCTGGAGGTGCTTCGTCGCAATGTCGCCGCGGTGGACCCACGGGCTCACGTGGTGGCCGCCGATGCGCTCACCTGGATTGCGGTAGGCGGTCCCTTCGATCTCGTGTTCGTCGATCCGCCGTATGCGCTCGCCGATGATGGGGTTCGCCATGTCCTGAGCGCACTCATCGCCCAGCATTGCCTGGCCGACGGGGCTCTCGTGGTTGTCGAGCGCTCACATCGCTCGCAGGAGCCCTGGCCGGATTCGGGTGTGGAGCACTTGCGCAAGCGCGACTACGGGGACACGGCACTTTGGTACGGTCAGGTCTCGGCGATCGCGGAAGAGGAGGCGTGATGCGCGTCGCAGTCTGTCCAGGTTCCTTCGATCCTGTGACGAACGGCCATCTTGATGTCTTCCGACGCGCTTCGGCCCTGGCGGACAAGGTGGTCGTCGCCGTCCTCATCAATAAGACGAAGTCGAGCCTCTTCACTGTCGAGGAGCGCATCGAGATGCTTCGCGAGGTGGTCTCCGACCTGCCCAATGTCGAAGTCGACTCCTTCTATGGCCTGCTCGTCGACTACTGCAAGACCCACGGCGTGCAGGCAATCGTGAAGGGCCTGCGTGCCGTGAGCGACTTCGACTACGAGTTGCAGATGGCGCAGATGAACTACCGACTGGGAGCGGTCGAGACGCTCTTCGTCTCGACGAACCCCCTCTACAGCTACCTCTCCTCGAGCCTCGTCAAGGAGGTCGCGATGCACGGTGGGAGCGTGGAGGGGCTTGTCCCCGATGCCGTCCTGGAGCGGCTGCACGCCACACTGGAGGCGCGGCGCTAAGGTCACTCGTTGACCGGCCATGGACTCGGCGGCACACGTCGAGGCGGTGACAGGAGGATGCAGGTGGACGTCGATCAGAAGCTCGAGGAGTTGTCCATCCTCGTCGAGGAGGCCAAGGCGGTCCCGCTTTCGGCTTCCTGCATGGTCAACCGCTCGGTCGTCTTGGACCTCATCGATGACATCCGCGATGCCCTGCCGAGCTCCCTCTCGGATGCCGACCAGCTGCTGGCCGAGCGCGAAGCCGTGGTCTCCGAGGGGCGCCGCGAGGCCGATCGCCTCATCGCCGAAGCACGTGAGCAGCAGTTGCAGATGCTGTCGCAGCACGAGGTCTATCTCGTCGCCGTGGCCGAATCCGAGGCCCTGCGGGCTGAGACCCTCGACGAGGTGACCCGCATGCGCAGGGAGACGGATGACTACATCGACGCCCGCCTGGCCACTTTTGAGATCACCCTGCACAAGACCCTCGCGGCCGTCGAGCGAGGCCGCGACAAGCTCCGCGGCCAGGCGGAGATGGACGAGGAGTACCCCGAGGACGAGGGCCCCCTGCCCGAGTGAGGCGATGTCCGCTGGTGGCCGCGGACCGGCATTGGCGACCGGCCGGACCCCTGGCGTATCCTGTGCCCCGGCCGGTCTCTCCCGGCCTGGAGATGTCGGAGGAGTCCTGAACGCCCTCGACCCCCGCGCGCCCTTCGTCGTGGACATCCGCGACCTGGGCCGGCGGGCGGGTGCGATGAAGGACCTGCACCTCGAGGTGCCGGCGACTGCGGGCTGGGGAGCAGGACTGGCCAGGGTCCCCGAAGGCAGCGACCTCGACCTCGATCTGAGGCTGGAGTCGGTGGTGGAGGGGGTGCTCGTGTCCGGGAGTGCCCGGGCGAGAGTCGACGCCGAATGCGCGCGCTGCCTCGAGCCCTTCTCCTGGGAGGAGCTCGCGGACATCCAGGAGTTGTTCGTCTACCCGCCCCAGGACGCGCGCGGTCATCGCGTCGCCGACGAGGGCGAGGACGAGGATGGCCCACCCACGATCGAGGACGATCTGATCGACCTCGAGGCGATGGTGCGAGACGCGGTCGTCCTACGACTGCCGATTGCACCCATGTGCCGGGAGGACTGTCCGGGCCTGTGCGCGCAGTGCGGCGCACTGCTCGCACTCGATCCCGACCATCGTCACGAGGAATCGGATCCCCGATGGGCTGCGCTCAGTGCGCTGCTCGCCGATGTACCGCACGACACCCCAGTGCGCGATGGCGCGCACGATGAAGACAAGGACGACTGACGTGGCCGTTCCCAAGCGGAAGACATCCCGCTCCAACACTCGGCATCGCCGTTCCCAGTGGAAGGCCACCGCGCCCGCTCTGGTCACCTGCGCCCGGTGCCGCGAGCCGAAGCTCGCCCACACCGTCTGCCCGACCTGTGGCACCTACGCCAAGCGCCGAGTCCTCGACGTCTGACCCGCCCATGACCTCGGCTGAGTCCACTCCGGGCCAGCCTGCTGCGATGGCGGCTGCCCGGACCGCTCTCGCGCGCGTCCTCGGCATCGATGGCGCCGTCATGCGACCAGACACCCCGCTCGCCCCCCTCGGCTGGGACTCCCTTGCTCGCATCTGCTGGGAGGAAGCCATGGCCGAGGTCGGATGGCGTTGCGCGATGGGGTCGACACCGTCGACCGTCGGTGACCTCGCGGCGTCCTGCACACGGGCGGGGGACCAGCTGTGAAGGACATCGCCGCCGTACTGGCTGAGCTCGAGGCCACGCTCCCCGTCGATGGGATGGAGCTGTCGGTCACGCATCGTTCCTTCGCCTACGAGAACGGCGGCCTGCCGACCAATGAGCGGCTGGAGTTCCTCGGCGACGCGGTCCTCGGCCTCGTGGTCACCGAGTCGCTCTACGTGCGTTACCCCGATGTCACAGAGGGTCACCTGGCCAAGATGCGCGCGGCGATCGTCAACGCACGCGCGCTCGCGGAAGTCGCCCGCAGTCTCGGCTTGGGCCAGCACCTGCGTCTTGGGCGCGGTGAAGAGATCACGGGTGGACGCGACAAGTCCTCGATACTCGCCGACACGCTTGAGGCGGTCATCGGCGCTGTGTACCTCGAGCACGGACTGGCCATCGCGGCGGACGTCGTGCATCGCCTCTTCGACCCCTTGGTCGACCGCGCTGCGACACTCGGCGCCGGCCTGGACTGGAAGACTTCGCTGCAGGAGCTCACCGCAGCCCATGAACTCGGGGCACCCGAGTACTCCGTGGAGGAATCCGGCCCCGATCATGCCAAGGTATTCCGGGCCCTGGTGGTCGTGGCGGGACAGGTGTGGGGCGAGGGGGAGGGCCGCTCCAAGAAGGAGGCGGAGCAGCAGGCAGCGGAGGCGGCCTACCACGCGGTGACCCTGCGACTGCCCGGTGCC
>JAULZJ010000212.1:0-4190 GCA_032117435.1 Candidatus Nanopelagicales bacterium
GTTGCTCGATAGGCAGTCGCGACGCGACAACCGAGCGAGGCTGCGATATCGAAGGAGATGCCGTCTGGAAGTCTCACGAGATTGACATCGGCTGCAGGTAGGGCGACGTACTCGGCGAAGCCACCCCAGCCGTCGAAGCCGGGCTGCCACTGGTGGGGGCACACCTGGTGATTGCCTGACTCGCACACCAGACAGGTGCCGCATGCGCAGACAAAGGGCACGGCCACACGGTCACCCACCCGCCATCGAGTCACCTCGGTGCCGATCGTCGCGACCGTGCCGGCGAATTCATGACCGGGAACGTGGGGGAAGACCGAGACGTTGTCGTGGCCATGCCAGGCGTGCCAGTCGCTGCGGCATACGCCGGCAGACGCAACCCTGATCACGACGCCGTCGGGCTGCGGCGCGGGATCGGCCACGTCGGCGATCCGCCAGGGCGATCCCAGGGAGTCGTAGAGGGCGGCGCGCACGAGGGAACCCTAGAACAGCGGTTCCTGGGATCGCGGACGCTCCCGGGGAACCATTCGGGCGTGAGCGCCGTCACCTTCTGTGGGCCCACTGCCGAGAGGCCCGCCTGAGCAGGAGGACTCTAGAGGGATGTTCGCGACACCACCTGCCAAGGGCATGCGCACGTCCACGCGCACGCCCGGCACGCTTGTACGCGACATCTCCCGATCCATCCAGGATGCCCTGGAGTCCTCGGCACGGCGCACCCCTGACGGCACTGTGCGCCATCGACTCCTGAGGCTGGCAGCGCGGAGCTGGGCCACGGTCTGGCTCATCGGCGTTACCGCACTGGCGGCATGCGTGGCGTGGATCGCGGCATTGCTCCTGGGCATCCCCGCACCGGTGCCCGCGGCCGTCGGGGCGGTCATCACCGTCTCACTCTCACTCAACCGCTCGATGCGATCGGGACTCTCGCTCGTGGGCGCGACCGCCGCGGCGCTCGTCGTGGCCTTCGCGCTCTACCAGTGGTGGGGTCTGCATGTGTGGACGGTCGGCGTCCTGGTCATGGTGTCCCTGATCATCGGTCGCCTCATGCGCCTCGGCCCGGAGGGATCGCTTCAGATTCCGGTCACCGCCCTCTTCGTCTACTTCATGGGCGAGGCACTCACTGACGACGTCATCGTCGCGCGGATCATCGCGACGCTGCTCGGCGTCGCGATCGGGCTGATCTTCTCCTTCGTCGCGCACCCGGAGCGCCCGGAGGAGCGCATCACCGAGCAACTCTCCGAGATCGGCGGTCGCCTCGGCGCGCTCCTCGTCGAGGTGGGCGAGGTCTCCGACGATTCCCTCAGTCGACGCCAGGCGACGCAGTGGCTCACGGAGGCTCGCTCGCTCGCTGTCGAGACACGCCATCTCGGAGAAGAGATCGATGATCTCGGCCTCGGCAAGCGCTTCAGTATGGGGAGCGAGCGAGCCATCGGTCGAGCGATCGTCGAGCAGTTTGCGCTCCTGCAGCAGACGAGCGAGCACGTCAACACCATCGCCCGCGGTCTCTTCGACGCCACCTCGCGTGGCGCTGTGCGCCTGCCCCATGGGGTAGGCCAGATGCTGTCGTCGACCGGTGAAGCACTCGCGGTGCACGCGGATTCCCTCGATCGCCCGCTGAGCGAGGGACCCTCCACGGGTGTCATGGCTGCGCTCGATGTCGTCGAGGAGGAGCGCACTCGCTCGGTCGCTGAGCTCAAGGAGATGGATGACACCGGTGCCCTGCTGCTCGGCGGTGCGCTGGTCAACCAGGTTGATCAGATGGCCAAGCGCCTCGCCGGCACTTCCGGTCGCTGAGGCCGTCAGCGCAGCAGGCGGCCGTGACGGTGGCGGGTGATGGATATCGCCTGCTCCTTCAGCCAGCGCATCAACTCCACTTCGCCCACGTCGGTGACCGGCTGGTGGTCTGCCGCAACCCCAGCCGCGTGCGCGGCGGCGAGCAGCTCATCAGATGCTGGCACGAGCAGGCGCAGCCGCTCCACGCCGAGTGATCCAAGCCGTGCGGCAAGTGCCGTATCGCTCTCCTCGCTTGGATCGGACCAGATCACCGGAGTTCCTGTCGTCTGCGACGCCAGGATCGCGATGTCGTACGCCGGGCCGGATTTTGCACCGCGAACGACGACCCCGTCGAGCGCGTGGTGGCGCAGGACGTTGCTCTCGCACCTCAGGCCGCTCGGGTCGGTGTCGATTCCGAAGCGTGTGGCCCAGGCTTCCTCGAAGGAGCGGCGTGCTCGATCGACGTCGAGGTCGTGTGGCTGCCAGGTGCCGTAGGTGTGCAGATGGCTCGGACCGCCCGGCTTGGAGCCGCCACCAATGCTCGAGCGCTTCCAGCCGCCGAATGGCTGGCGCAGCACGATCGCGCCGGTGATGTGGCGGTTGACGTAGGCGTTGCCGACCCGCACATTGGCGAGCCAGTGGTCGATCTCGAGCGGGTCGAGGCTGTGCAGGCCGCCGGTGAGGCCGTATTCCACGGCGTTCTGGATCTCGATGGCGTCATCGAGGTCGCGCGCGCGGATGACGCCGAGGATCGGTCCGAAGCACTCGGTCAGATGGAACCACGCGCCCGGCCTCACATCCCAGATCACGCCGGGCGACCACAGGCGCCCCGACTCGTCTAGCTGCTTTGGTTCGACCAGCCAGGTCTCGCCGGCAGAGAGTTCCGTGAAACCGCGCGCAAGCGATCCGCTCGGCGGGTTGATGACGGGGCCCATCATCGTCGCGGGATCGGACACCCAGCCCACGCGCAGCGATCGCACCGCGTCGGCGAGACGGCGCTTGAACGACGGATCGTCGTAGACGCTCGCCTCCACCACAGCGAGGGACGCCGCCGAGCACTTCTGGCCGGCGTGACCGAATGCCGACTTCACCAGGTCTTTGATCGCCAGGTCGATGTCGGCGGCGGCGGTGATGATGAGCGAGTTCTTGCCGCTGGTCTCGGCGTGCAGGTGCAGCTCGGGCTTCCAGCCTAGGAACAGGTCCGCAGTGGCCAGGCTCCCAGTGAGGACGACCTCGTCCACGCCGTCATGCGTGACCAAGTGCTGGCCCACCTCGTCGTCAGGTGTGGCGATGAGCTGCACCAGATCCGGATCGACGCCGGCCTCGTGCAACTGCGCGACGAGAAGGGCGCCGACGGCGCGCGCCTCGGGTGCGGGCTTGAGGATCGCGGCACTGCCTGCGGCGAGGGCGTGCACCAGGCCGGACGCGGGGATCGCATAGGGGAAGTTCCACGGACCGGCGATGAGCACGACACCGGCCGGCTCCCAGTCGAGCTGCTCGCAGAGCCGCTCGTGCTGCAGCGTCAGGTGGGAGGCGAAGAGTGCGAAGTCGATGGCCTCGCTGATCTCCGGGTCGCCCTCACGCAGGGTCTTACCGGTCTCGATCGCCATCGCGGTGAGGGTCTCGGCGCGGTGAGCCGCCATGACTTCGGCGACGCGCGCGAGCACCTCGCGGCGCTCCTGCCACGGAGTCTGCGCCCAGCGCTCCTGCGCGGAGCGGGCACGCGCGAGGGCGTCGTCGACCGCGGCCGTGCTCGTGACGAGCTCCGGCTCAGCCGGGGCGGGAGCGGCGAGGATCTCCTCGGCCCACGCACGATTGCCCGGCGTGGTGAAGTCGGTGTCGGCGACATTGGCGAAGGATCCGTCGACGGGGAAGCTGACCGACTCCGTGCGCCGGTCCTGATCGCGATGGCTGATGACCTCGATGTCGTCCTGGCGCTCGAGGGACGCGCGGAAGCGATCGCGCTCTCGCATCCATGCCAGCGAGTCGGGGGTGAGATCGAAGAGCGAGCGCAGGAAGTTCTCCGGTCCGGAGTTCTCATCGAGGCGACGCGAGAGGTAGGCGATGGAGGCTTCGCGGTCGGCCTTCTCCACCACGGGGGCATAGAGCAGGAGTGAGCCTGCGGCGTCACGCACCGCGCGTGCCTGGGCGGGAGCCATGCCCTCGAGCATCTCGATCTCGAGCATGGTCGGATCGGAGAGCGAGTCGCGCACGCTGAGCGCCCACGCGACATCGAAGATGTTGTGGGATGCGACGCCGAGTCGAAGCGCTCCGGGATCGGCTGCTTCGACCGCCGTGCCCAGCATCCGCTTGTACGACGCGTCGACGTCGGCCTTCGAGTAGTACGGCGCCTGAGGCCAGTCGTGCAGCTCGGCCTCGACCTGCTCCATCGCTAGGTTGGCGCCCTTGACCAGTCGGATCTT
>JAULZJ010000213.1:0-2634 GCA_032117435.1 Candidatus Nanopelagicales bacterium
TTGTAGTGGTCGTGCAACTCACCCAGGGCCGCCATGGTCGTCGGCGTCACCGACAGGCTGAAGCGCGGCACGACGGCGACGTACTGCAGGGCGTTCTTGTACTCCGCCTCCGTCTGCGGATGCCACTTGTCGATTTCCTCCTGCACGAGCTGGATGGCCTTGTCCTCGGAGGTGGTGAGCTTGGACCAGTCCGGGCCCACCGTCTCGACGCCGCGCCCGGCCACCAGGCGCAGGCCGCGATTGCGCGCCTCCTCGAAGAGGAAGTCCTGTGCGTGAGGGAACGCCGACCCGAAGATCAGGCCGTTGGTGGTGCCCGCGGTGATCATGCGGTCGACCCACTCCACCGCTGCCTTCTTGGCGTAGGCCTCGTCCTCGAACTTCGACTCCGAGGGGAAGATGCAGTTGTTGAGCCACTCGAGGAGCTGGCCGCCGCCGTAGGAGTCACCGCACCACACCTGCGGGAAGTGCATGTGCGTGTCGATGAAGCCGGGCATGAGGAAGGCTCCGTGGTGATCGACCTGGGTCGCGCTCGCATATTCCGCGGGTAGCTCGACCCAGTGGCCGCACCAGGCGATGACGCCCTTGTCGTCGACGACGAGCGCGCCGTCGGGGTAGTGGGCGAGGTGGTCGGCTGCTTCGGTCACGAGGGGAGAGCCGGCGATGTGGAAGATGTGGCCGCGGTGGACGGTGGTCATGACTCTCCTTGGGGGGACGAATGCAGCAAGGTCAGGGCAGCAGTGCGGGGTAGAACGCGATGAGGAAGGCGAAGATGAACACGGAGATGGCGTAGAGGACGAGGACGAGCAATCCGCCCTGGGTGGTGCGCTTTCGTGCGAGTGCCTCCGGTGGCACGAGCCACCAGTTGAGCAGCGATGACGCCCACGGGATGAGCAGGAAGCCGGTGATGGCGACGCTGACAGCGTTGCCAATGAAGATCCCCAGCGCCGGCTCGACGCCGAGTGCCTTGGTGACGTGATTGAGCGTGAAGACTTCGAGCATGACGATCGGATAGAGCACGAGCAGGACAATCGCGCTCAGCTTCCACGAGGGAGGTGGCTTCACTCCGCTGTCATCCTTGGCGAACCAGCTCTCGAATGCTGAGCTGGCCGGGCGTACGTCGTACCTGTCGATATGCGGTGTCGACTCGGCGACGAGCGCCTGCCGCTCGGGGCTGGCCTCCCACGTCTTGAGGTCCTCGGCGGAGTCAAAGGCCACAATCGCGACCCAGTCGGCGTTGACACCCGGCACGGGAGCCTGCACGCGCTGACCGACGTAGCCGGGGAACTGCTGCTGTGCGGCGCCCATGCGGCCCTGCCATTCGGCGAACCACGCGTCATTGCCGGGCAGCACGCGTGTCGTGATTACCGTCGAGGCCTTGCCCGACTCCGAGGCCTCGAGCAGGACGTTGGAGACCGGCGCCGCCGCGGAGTAAGGCTCAAGGCTGTGCTCGAAGTCGCGCAGTCGCCGACCGGCGGACCACGCCTTGGCGGCGTCGGTATTCGAGAAATGCCACACGGCCGTCGGATTGGCCCCCGACGCATCGAGGTGCGTCTCGCCACCGGCGAAGGCGGAATCGGAGAGCAGGGAGTCGTTGAGGTCACCGAGGAGCCGGGAGAACTCGCGGGTGGCACCGGAGCGCAGTCGGAACTGCGTGACAACGGACGCGGGGGTCGTCGGGCTGTCGGCCATGTCGGCATCGTGGGTGCGTCCGAGTCGTATTCGGTCGGTTTCGCTCCCCATGTGGTGCTGGCACCACGGCCCGCGCTCGCCGTGCTCGCTTGGAGTATTGCCGTCCCGCTGCGCAGTCGGACAGGGCACCATTCAGGGGTGTCGGGAGCCCAGGTGCGCGGTCGCGTCCTCATCGTGGACGACGATCCCTTCACGCGCGCGATGCTCGGCAGCGTGGTCCAGGGCCTGGGCTTCGACGTCACCGGATCGGCCGGGACCTTCGCCGAGGCGCTCACCATCGCACGTCAGTCGCCGGCCCAGGTCGCGCTCATCGACCTCGACCTGGGTGAGGGCCCCACCGGCATCGACCTGGCCCACGGCCTGCGGCGCTTCCAGCCGGACCTGGGTGTGGTCTTCCTGTCGACCTACGTCGAGCCCCGGCTCCTGGGATCGGTGCCGCAGTTGCCCTCCGGAGCGATCTACCTGACGAAGCAGGAGGTGGCCGAGACCGCGGTGCTCGGCGATGCCTTGACCTCTGCGGCGACAGCGGGCGCGGGCGGTGAGTGGTCATCCGAAGGCGACAGTCGCCTGGTGGGGCTGAGTGACTCTCAGATCGAGGTGATGCGTCTCATCGCCGCCGGCTACAGCAACGCCGAGATCGCGCGACGTCTGGTCATCGAGGAGGCCTCGGTGGAGAAGGCCGTCATGCGGCTCATCCGCCAACTCGACATCAAGGCCACGCGCCAGGAGAACCAGCGCGTCCTCATCGCGCAGGCCTACTCGGCACTGAGTGGAGCTCGCTTTGTCCGCCGCGACTGAGCGCCTGCCCCTGCGCGCGCGGCTCGGCGGCCGGTGGTTCGGATCCTGGGCCGTGTGGGGAATCTCGATGCCCTTCGGGCTGCTCGTCCTCGCCAGTGACCTACTGACCAGCACCTCCGTGACGGAGTTGGCCCAGTGGCTCCTGGT
>JAULZJ010000213.1:2644-6256 GCA_032117435.1 Candidatus Nanopelagicales bacterium
GTCTTTGCCGGGCTCGTCACGGCGGCCATCCTGGCTGCACTCCAGGCGACCGTGCTTCGCAGGCGCACGGATGCCCCGCTCTCCGTGCGCATCGCCGTCGCCATGGGCGGCCTCTTTGGGCTTTGCTACGGACTCTCCCTGTGGCTCGGCGCGCTCCTCGTCGGAGTGTCGTCGGTCGCACCGTGGCCGCTGCGGGTGCTCGCCGTCGTCATCATCGGCATGTGGTGGATCCCGCTGCTCACCGTCGCGATCGATCTCGTCACGACCGAGCGCCAACAGCGTCGCCGTGACATCGATGATCTCGTCGCCCTGGAGGCGCTGCGCCTGCGAGAAGCCGATGTCCTGCGGGAGATGCGCGAGGAGATCAGCGGCGACGTGCGTGACGCGCTCGATCCTGTGCGACGCAGAGTGGACGCCGCTGTCCTTGAGGCGGAGGGCGGTGGGGCCGCACCCGACCCGGGCTTGCCGCAAGCTCTTCGGGAAGTGGCGGATTCGTCCGTCCGCCCGTTGAGCCGGGAACTCTGGCGCTCAGCGAACGCACAGTATCCGCGCGTGCCCTGGAGCGCTGTCTTCTGGCGCACCATCCGCACCCAGCCTCTGCGCACCTACCTGCTCGCGATCCTCGCCCTCCTCGGGGACGGCCTCTTCGTCATCGCTGCTCGCGGCTGGCAGGTGGGGGTGACCTACTCGATCATCGCCATTGGCGCGGTCATCGTCATCTGCGCGACGTTCAACGCCCTCATGCGCCGGTGGCCGCAGCGGCACGCACGGATCTTCGTCATCGCGATCGTCGCACTGCAGGTCCTCAACATCGTCATCTGGCAATGGCGAGAGTGGGCGTGGGGTCCACAGGGTCCACTCTGGCTCCTTGCCATCTCCCTGGGTCTGAGCGTGCTGGCCATCCTCATCACCTCGGGCTTCGGGTCCTGGCGCTCGGAGATGACCGAGATGCGTGACGCCTTCCGCGCGAGTGTCACTGCCGAGACGATCGCTGCTCTCGCACGTGGACATCGCGTCGCGGACGTGACTCGAGAGGTGGCCCGCGAGCTGCACGGGTCGGTGCAAACACGACTGGTGGCCTGCGCGATGGCGATGGACAAGGCATCGAACGAGGGGGACCGCATCGCCCTGGCTGGCGCGCTCGCGGAGGCGCAGCAGGTCCTGGCGGTGCCTCTATCGGTTCCCGCCGGCGCGACATCCGTCGCCGACGAGGTGCGTCGCAAGATCGCCCTGTGGGGGGATCTGTGCGACTTCAGCATCGACGTCGATCCCGGCGCCGAGGGTGCCGTCCAGGCTGATGTCGTCGGACGTATCGTCGAGGAGGGCCTCACCAACGCCGTCCGACATGGTTCGGCCACCGCAGTGGAGGTCCGCGTCGAAGTGTCCGACGGCGAGGTGCTCGTGCAGATCGCCGACAACGGGGCCGGGCCGGGTGGAGGAGCGGCAGGCCTGGGCTCGGCGATGCTCGACCAGGCGACCGCACGCAGATGGCGCCTGGATCACGAGGATGGCTTCACGCATCTGCGCGCCTGGCTACCCGTGAATTCTGGCGCTGACGAGTGAGCTAGGCCTTCACGCGCTCGGGCGCAGATTGCGACGGTCGGCTGTGTAGTGCGCGGACGCGGCCGACTCCCTGGCCTCGCGCAATGCCTGGGCCTGGGCACCTCCCACGTGCACGGGCAGCGCGAGCGGCGATGTCGCGCTCACGAGTCGCGCCGATCCGCTTGTGAGCCACTGCCACAGCAGCTCGGACTCCTCCGTCAGCGCTGACCCGGACTCGACGTCCTCGGCCGTGGCGAGCAGTGCGCCGACGACGGGGCGCGGATCGGTGCCGCGAGGTGCGATACCGGCCGCGGCAAGGCGGCCGTGGCGGATGACGTGGATGTGCCAGGCCCCATCGACCAGGTCAGCGGCGACCACCTCGCTCGCGTCGCCCAGGGCGGTCAGCCGTTGGCGGCGCACGCTTGCCCGGAGGTAGGCCTCCAGTCGGTCGCGCCACGACCGCGCCTGCTCGAAGCGGTCGTCAGCGGCGAGCGTCACCATGCGGTCGTTGAGTGCGGCGATGACATCGCGGGCATCACCCGTCATGGCCGCAAGCGCGCGCTCCGCGGTGTCGGCGTACTCAGTGGCATCCCCGGATCGCGCGCAGGGAGCGGAGCACTGGCCTAGTTGGGCGCGCACGCAGCCGGCATCGCGCTTGGGTGCGCGCGGGAGGCGCTCGGTGCAGGTGCGAAGGGGCAGTGCCTCCTGCAGCGCCTCGGCCGCGAGGGTCGCCGCGCCGCGGCTCGCGAAGGGCCCGATCGCCGCGAGATGGCTCTCGCGCACCGATGACACGGTGACCAAGCGAGGATGCGGCTCGCGGGTGAGGGCAAGCCAGACCTGGCGCTCGGGATTGCGCGAGCGACGGTTGTAGGGCGGGCGCTGCTCGGCGATGAGGCGCAACTCGCGCACGCGCGCCTCGAGATCGGTGGCGCACACGATGGGATCGACCCGGTCGGCCAAGCCCACCATCTCCGACATGCGCTTGCGCTGCTCGGAGGCCGTGAAGTAATTGCGCACGCGGGCGCGCAGATTGCGCGAGGTGCCGACGTAGAGCGCATGACCCTGGGCATCGCGGAAGATGTAGACACCGGGCGCCTCGGGCAGATCGGCACCGAGGTGACGCTTCTCGCGCTGCTGCTTGGTCGTGCGGCCGCCGAATGCCAGGAGGTCCTCGAGGCAGTGCACGCCGAGTGGGCCCATGCGCTCCATTAGGCCGTGCAGGACCGTCACCGTGGCGCGGGCGTCGTCGAGTGCGCGATGGCACGGGGGAGTGGTGGCTCGGAAGTAGCGCGCGAGGGTCTCGAGCTTGCAGTTGCGCACGTCATCACGGCCGAGGGCGCGCCGAGCGATGCGCGCGGTGTCGACCACGCGGGGACCGGGCCACGGCAGGTCGGCCTTGTCGCCCGCGCCGCGCAGGAAGGACATGTCGTACGGCGCGTTGTGGGCGACGAGCACCGCACCCGCCGCGAATTCCCAGAAGCTCGCCGTGGCCGCCGCGACCGACGGCGCGCCGATGAGCATGCGATCGGTGATCCCCGTCAGCGCGGCGATGAAGGGCGGGATCGACGTGCCGGGGTCGACGAGCGTCTGGAACTCCCCGATCACCTCACCGCCGCGGACCTTGACCGCACCGATCTCGGTGATGCCGGCGTCCACCGGCTTGCCGCCCGTGGTCTCGAGGTCGACCACGACGAAAGTGACGTCGCTCAGGGGCGTGCCGAGGTCGTCGAGGGAGAGCTGCTGCTCGACGACCAGGCCCGGCATGCCGACGACGCTAGGCGTGGGGTCCGACACTCCTGCTGTGCGACACGCGCGGGAGGGCGCTGCGGCTAGGGTCCTTCCATGGCCTGGACGCTTCCGGACGAGCGCCATCGGTGGCGCTGCGGACACTGCGGCAATCTGACCCGCTTCGACGTCGTACGTCGGGCCCGCACCCGGGAGTTCTGGCACGTGGACCTCGCCGGCGCTCCCGAAGTGGAGGGCGTCGAGGTGATCGAGGAGCACATCGACGAGGTGAGCTGCCGGTGGTGCGGCAACGGCGACCGCATCGAGGTCATCGCGAGGCCCGAA
>JAULZJ010000214.1:0-2397 GCA_032117435.1 Candidatus Nanopelagicales bacterium
ATCTCGATGTCGCGGAGCAGTGTCGCGTGGGGCATCGGACTCCCGTGGGACGAGCACCAGGTCATCTACGTCTGGTTCGATGCGCTGCTCAACTACGCCACCGCCGTGGGGTACGGCGCTCCTGATGGGAGTGCCGACGCGGATTTCTTCGCTCGGACGTGGCCGGCGGACGTCCATCTCGTCGGCAAGGACATCCTGCGCTTCCACGCGGTCTACTGGCCCGCGATGCTCATGGCAGCCGGGGTGGCCCTGCCACGCAAGGTCTTCGCACACGGGTGGCTTCTCGTCGGCGGCGAGAAGATGAGCAAGACCCGCCTCACAGGCATCGCGCCCGAGCAGATCGTCGACCATTTCGGCTCCGACGCCTTCCGCTACTACTTCATGCGCGCGATCCAATTCGGCCAGGACGGGTCCTTCTCCTGGGAGGACATGTCCGCGCGCTACACGGCGGAGCTGGCCAATGGGCTGGGCAACCTGGCTTCACGCGCCACGGCGATGGTCCAGCGCTATCGCGAGGGCATCCTCCCCGCACCCGGTCCCAGCACCCCGGCGGAGGATGACCTGCAGGATCTGCTTGCCCGCGTCGTCCCCGAGGCTGACTCCGCCATGTGCGCCCTCGACTTCGCCGCTGGCATCGCGGCCGTGCGACGCTTCATCGACGCTGTGAATCTCTACGTTACTGAGCAGGAGCCGTGGGTGGTCGCGAAGGACGAGTCCCGGGCCGCGCGGCTGGACACGATCCTCTACACCGTCTGCGAGTCCCTGCGTGCGATCGCGACGCTCTACAACCCGGTGATGCCCAAGGCCATGGGCGCGGTCTGGGAGCAGGTCGGTGCGGCGACCACGCTCGGCCCGATCGCCGAGCAGCCGATTGCAGCGGTGGCGACCTGGGGGCAACTCCCTCCGGGCGCGGCTGTGTCCAAGGGCGCCATCCTCTTCCCGAGGCTCGAGGAAGAGCCGGCGTGAAGCAGCGACCGGAGCCGACGCAGCCGCTGCCGCGTCCGGTCGTGGACACGCACTGCCACCTGGACGTGGTCGATCGTCAACTGGGTGACACGCTTCCCCCGGACTCCGCCATCGACCTGGCCCGAGAGGCCGGGATTACCAGGATCGTCCAGGTCGGCTGCGACGTCGCCTCATCGGAATGGGCGGTCGAGATGGCGCACCAGGCGCCTGAGGTCGTGGCCGCTGTAGCGATTCATCCCAATGACGTGCCTCGCATCATCACGCGCGAAGGGCACGCGGGCTTCGACCGGGCGATAGCACGCATCGAGCAGCTCGCGAGTGATCCGGCCGTACGTGCCGTGGGTGAGACAGGCCTCGACTACTACCGCACGCGGGACAGTGCCGAGCAGGCTCTCCAGCAAGAGTCCTTCCGGCGGCATATCGACATCGCCAAGCGACTGGATCGCACCCTGGTCATCCATGACCGTGAGGCGCATGCCGACATCCTCCAGACCCTCGACGAGGAGGGAGCGCCGGAGCGCGTCGTCTTCCATTGCTTCTCGGGCGATGCGGAGATGGCGCGTCACTGCGCGGATCGAGGGTGGTTCTGCTCCTTCGCCGGAGTGGTCACCTACAAGAACGCCGATGACCTGCGTGCAGCCCTTGCCGTGCTCCCCCGCACCAGCGTGCTCGTGGAGACGGATGCGCCGTACCTGACTCCTGTGCCCCATCGGGGTGCGGTCAATGCCTCCTATCTCGTGCCACTCACCGTCCGCTCCATGGCCCAGACGCGAGGGGAGCCGCTGGAGCAACTCTGCGGCGATCTCTGGGACAACGCCATGCGCGCCTTCGGCGAGTGGTAGCTGCCGTGAGCGACGGCCTGCTCGGCGCCTCCGAGGTGCGCGATATCGCCGCACGATGGGAGATCCGGCCGACCAAGCAGTGGGGCCAGAACTTCGTCGTCGATGCCAACACCGTCCGTCGCATCGTGCGGCTCTCGGGGGTGGCACCGGGTGACGTCGTGCTCGAGGTCGGACCCGGGATCGGCAGCCTCACCCTTGGGCTGCTCGCCGTCGGCGCGTCCGTGGAGGCGGTAGAGATCGACCCGGTGCTCGCCACCGCACTCCCGGACACCGTCGCTCGCCTGTGCCCGCAGGGGAGCGATCGACTCTCCGTCACCGCCGCCGACGCGATGCGCATCACCGCTCTGTCGCTGCCGCCCACCGCGCTGGTCGCAAACCTGCCCTACAACGTCGCCGTGCCCGTCGTGCTGCATCTGCTCGGCACCTTCGAATCCCTGCACACAGGGCTGGTCATGGTGCAGGCCGAAGTCGCTGATCGCCTCGTGGCACCCCCGGGGAGTCGCACCTACGGCGTCCCGTCCGTGAAGTTCGCGTGGTTCGCACGCGGGGAGCGGGCGGGCTCGGTGCCCGCGAGTGTCTTCTGGCCGGT
>JAULZJ010000215.1:0-3192 GCA_032117435.1 Candidatus Nanopelagicales bacterium
TGCCGCCACACGCTGCAGCGCATGAAGACGGGATCGCCGTCCTTCCACTCATTGGTGGCCTTGTCGAGATAGCGCGAACTCGACGCGACGGTGAAGGACGCGACGGCAGCACCGCTCGGCGTGAAGCGCAGCTCCGGGTCGTTGGTCAGATTGCCGACGACCGTGACGTTGATATCCCCGGCGGCCATGGCCTAGGACTCCTCCGGGCGCGTGACCTTGGTGCGGAGCACGGCCTCGTTGAGGTTCAGTTGGCGGTCGAGCTCGGCCACCGCGGCGGGCGATGACGTGACCTCGAGGACGGCGTAGATGCCCTCGGGCTTGTGTGCGATCTCGTAGGCGAGACGGCGGCGGCCCCAGACGTCGACCTTCTCCACGCTGCCGCCGTCCTGCTTCACGACATTGAGGAAGGTCTCGAGGGACGGAGCGACAGTGCGCTCCTCGAGATCGGGGTCGAGGATGACCATGACTTCATATCGGCGCATGCGGTAGCCGACCTCCTCTGGACTCATCGGCTCCGGTCTCTCCGGAGCAGGAGGTGGGGGATGACTCCCCGGGTGGTCCCATGTAGGACCTCGTAGAGAGTACGCCGTGGGACGACGATCGCCTAATCCAGCCCCATCAGCTAGTCGAAGTCATCAACTCGTCGAGGACGGCCCCGGGATCCGCGGCATGGGCACCCGGCAGCCCGCGCCCGTGCAGTCGCGGAGCCGGTCCCACATGCCGATCAGGGCGAGTTTGGTCTTGAGGTACGCCGGATCGTTCGCGACGGATTCCAGTTGGTACGGATCGGTCTGCAGGTCGTACATCTCCTCGAAGCCGTCCTCGTAGACCCACCAGACGTATCGCTCCGTGCGCACGCCGTCGAACAGGGGGAGCATCGCGCCGTTGGCCGCCTGCTGAGGCCCACTCGACAGAAGCAGCGGACGGCGGGGCAGGGGCTCGTTGTCCATGAGGCGACCGGTCAGCGAAAGCCCGTCGATCGGACGGTTGGCCCGTACACCGGCGAGTTCGAGGATCGTCGGCGCGAAGTCGATCTCGAATGTCATTCCCTTGACGACCGTGTTGGGCTTGATACCCGGTCCACGGATCAGTGCCGGAATGTTCAGTGCAGGCTCATACGGGAAGTACTTGCCGTAGCTGATGGCATGCTGGCCGAGCAGGTAGCCATTGTCACCCGTGAAAACGATATAGGTGTTGTCCAACTGGCCTGTGCGCCGTAGTTCGTTGACGATCGCAGTGACACCCTCGTCCACCGCGAGCAACGACAGTTTGCGGCTGCGGTTATCTGCCTCGAGGTCTTCGATCTTCTCGTCGCTCAGCGGCGGGATGGCCTGGATGAAGGGGTGCTTGTCCGACCGATCCGCCTCGTTGAAGCTCGGGTCCTTGGTCAGCTCGATGTCAGGCAAGAGGTTCCGGTGCCGCTTCGCCGGACGCGGCGGGATGGACTCCACGGAGATGCCGGAGCCCGACTCGGGCATGTCGATGTCCGCCCAGCTCTCCTTCCAAGACCCATCCGTGAGCGGGATGGTCTCCACGTGGGGCGCCAGATAGGCGACCTGCATGAAGAACGGCTTCGGGTTGCGTGCCGCGCGCTTGATCACGCCCAGAGCCTTGGCGGTGTAGACATCCGTCCCGTACGTCCGGGGGTCCTCGTCGTAGAAGTCGCCGTAGACCATGCTCCCCATCGGCTCGTTCATGCGATAGCCGTACATCTGGTAAGTCGACGGATCCGACGTGCCGTACCACTCGGACCAGCCTGAGGGGACGCGCTTGACCGGTCGGTTGTACATGCCGTAGCCGTTGATGTACTTGCCGATGTGCACGGTGTGGTAGCCCGCCTGCTGCAGCCAGTAAGCGGTGAACTTCTTGCCGTTGACCTTCTCCCAGGGCACGAAGCCGCCATCGGGGGGGAAATTCGCCTGGACCTTGGTGTTGTGCGGGTAGCAGCCCGTCATCAACGACGCTCGCGACGGGCAGCACAAGGCGAACGGCGTGAGCATTTGCTCGAACGTGGCACCAGCCCGTCCGATCAGCGCACGGACTCCCGGCATGACCTTCAGGTCGTCGACCATCATGTCGTCGGTCTGCACGATGATGAAGTTGGGACGCCGGTCAGGGGCGCGGGGCGTCGGCTCAGCGCGCGACACGGCCTCGCGCGCCTGGGTCGTGGCTTCCGCGACAGGTTGGGGGGCCGCCGTAGCCGGGGCGGTGATCGCACCGATGGCGAGTACTCCAGCGATGACAGGTGCCCAGATACGCATGTCTGCCCCTTGACTCCGTGCACTGCCACGCTTCATGGCAGGCCTGCGACCACGGTAGCGATGCGGTCACCCGCAGGCGCGGTGACATGTCGGTTCCCGTGCCAGCACGGTGTGCGCTGAGTCAGCCGTAGGTGTCTCGGGGACCTCGTCCCGGTACGCGCCGGGGGCCCGGATTGCGTTTCGGAGGCGCCGGTCCCGTGACCTTGATTCGATCGACGACACCCGCGCCTAGGAGCATGCGGATGCGCCCGTGGATCTGCGGGACCAGCATCCGCACCTGGGTCGCCCAGGCAGTGGAGTCCGCCCGCAACCAGAGTTCACGGCCATCATCTGTCTCGCGCACGGAGTCCGGGACGACGTGGTCGGCAAGCTGCTCACCCACGATTTCCGGCCAGCGCGCGATCAGGGAGCCCGAGCCCACCTGCGACTCGTATCCGTGATCGCGAAGCCATCCCTGCATGACGGCATCGATGGTCTGCGGGTCCCGATCGTTGCCGAACTGAGGCTGGCGTCGGGATGGAGTCTTCGGAGGCGCGGGGGCGCGTGTGCTCGCCTTCGCGCGCGCAAGGGCCGAGCGCGCGAGGGCGCTGCCTGTCTCCGGCGTGGGTTCACTCACGGCGGGTCACCGTGCCGTCGAGTACGTCGAACCACGCACCGGCCATCTCCGCCGGGACGTCCTCGGCCACGGCGGCGGTGATGAAGACCTGTGGAGCATCCGCCACGCGCTCCGCCAGATGTGCGCGCCGGCGGGCGTCCAACTCGGCGAAGACATCGTCGAGGACCAGCACGGGAGCGCCTGATTCTTCCGTGAGGAGGTCATACGACGCCAGCCTCAGTGCGAGCGCCGCGCTCCACGATTCGCCGTGGGAGGCGTAGCCCTTGATGGGAGAGGCACCGAGCATCACCTCGAGATCATCGCGGTGGGGTCCGA
>JAULZJ010000216.1:0-6316 GCA_032117435.1 Candidatus Nanopelagicales bacterium
CCTCGACGGGGGCGCCACACACGGGGGGCGGATGGGGCTCACGCCCCACGGGGACCCGGTCGGGTACCCGCATCGCAACTGCGATGACCGCATCCTACCCCGCGGGCACTAGCCTTCGGCCCATGGCATCGTCGGACGAGCCCGCCTCGAGCGAGGATTATCGCGCTGCTGTCGTGGACTTGCTCGGGGTGCTCGCCTACGGGGAGCTCATGGCCTTCCAGAGGCTTGCTGCGGATGCCGCACTCGCACCGGCGATCGACGACCAGGTGCAATTGTCCTCCATGGCGGCGGCTGAGTTCCGGCACTTCGTCCGCCTGCGCGACCGACTGGTCGAGCTCGGCGTCGATCCGTCGGATGCGATGGAGCCCTTTCGTGAGCCGCTCGAGCGCTTCCATGAGATGACGGCGCCCAGCGACTGGCTCGAGGGGCTGGTCAAGGCGTACGTCGGGGACGGCATCGGCATCGACTTCTACCGCGAGATCGCCGCGAGCCTCGACCCGCAGACCCGGGCACTGGTGCTGGATGTCTGCGAGGACCTCGGCCAGTCCGATTTCGTCGTGGACCGCGTGCGCGCCGCAATCGAGGCCGACCCGCGCATCGGAGGCCGTCTCGCGCTCTGGGCACGCCGACTCGTGGGCGAGGCTCTCTCGCAGGCCCAGCACGTGGCGGCCGAGCGCGATGCTCTGACGGCCCTGCTCATCGGGGAAGTGGGCGAGGGCGAGTCATCGATGGATCTCACCGGAATCGCGGAGATGCTGTCGCGACTCACGGACGCCCACGCGAAGCGAATGCAGGCGCTCGGTCTGTCGTCGTAGGACGCGGCGCCTACGTGCCGAAGCCCACCCGGCGCGATGCGGCCGGGCTGATGTCGACGTAGGCGAGACGATCCGCAGGGACCATCACGCGCCGTCCCTTGTCGTCCTCGAGGGTGAGGATGCCCCCATCGGCGATCGCCTTGCGCACGGCGGCGTCGATCTCCTCGGGGGACTGGTCGGACTCGAGCGCGATCTCCCGCGCTATCTGCTGAACGCCGATCTTGATCTCCACGGATCCTCCTCGTGGATCAGGCTAACCCGAGCTGCTGATCACGGTGCCGGGGGGTGAGAGAGCGGGAATCCGCCGATGCCGCGCCAGCCGAGTCCAGCGATGAGATCGACAGCCGCATCCCGGGACATGCGTGGGTCCTCGCGCAGCCAACGCCGGGCTGCGATCTGCGCCATGCCCAGGAGTCCCGAGGCCAGGAGCTCCCCCTGGGCTGCGGACAGGCCGGTGTCCTCGGCGATGACCTGTCCGAGCATGAGCGAGCATGCGTCGTCGGCGGCCTCCACCCGGTAGCGCACGGCGGGCTCGTTGGTGAGGTCGCTTTCGAAGACGAGACGATAGGCGCCGTCAGGGTCATCCACGAAGCCGAAGTACGCCGACACGGCGCCGCGCACGCGCTGCTTGTTGTCGGTCGTCGCCACCAGTGCGGCGCGGAGAGTGTCGAGGAGGACGGCAATGCCGTCGTCGAGCAGGGCGACGTAGAGATCGAGCTTGCCGGGGAAGTGCTGGTAGAGGACAGGCTTGCTCACCCCCGCCCGCTCGGCGATGTCATCCATGGCGGCCGTGTGATAGCCCTGGGCGACGAAGACCTCTCTCGCTGCCCTAAGGACCTGGGCGCGACGCTCCTCGCGGGGGAGCCTGGCCGCATCGGATCGGCGCGGATCCTCGGCCACGGTCACGGGCCCATGCTAGTGCCCACACGGACACGGGAGCCCGGACGTGGTCTCATGGGAGCGTGGTTTCCGTCATGATTCCGCCCGCCGAGCGCTGGGCGCTCCCCGTCGGTGAGGTCTACGTCCGCGAGAGCGGGTCCAGGGGGCACCCGGTGGTGCTCGTACACGGGCTCGGTGGCTCATCCCTGAACTGGGTACCCCTGATGGATCGGCTCGCCGGTGATGTCACAGGCCTCGCGCTGGACCTGCCGGGCTTCGGCATGTCCGCGCCTCCGCGGGACGGGGACTACTCGCCCGCCGGTCATGCTCGCGCCGTGGCCGACTCGATCGACGCATGGCGGCAGCGCCGAGGCATCGCAGGTCCCGTGCACGTCATGGGCAATTCGATGGGGGGTGCCGTCGCCGTGCAGCTCGCTGCACGTCGACCGGACCTGGTGAGTTCGCTGACGCTCGTGTCGCCAGCACTGCCGTCTGTGCGCCTAGGCCGCGGCAACGCACACCTGCCCGTCGTCGCTATCCCAGGCGTGGGCGAGTCCCTCGTCCGCAGGTACGCGGCCGTCCCTGCTGAGCAGCGTGTGCAGGCGACGCTCGAGGCCTGCACGACGGACCCTGGCCGCATCCCCGAGTCCCTGCGGGCCGCCTTGATCGAGGAATCGGCCCAGCGGGACTTGCTGCCCTATGCGCACGATGCCTTCCTGCGTTCCCTGCGCGGATTGCTCGCGTCCTTCGCGGATCGTGGCCCGCAACGCCCCTGGCGCCTCGCCCGTCAAGTGACGCAGCCCGTCCTCGCGATCTACGGCGAGGATGACGTGCTCGTGGATGCGCGAGGGGCCGCGCGCGCGGCCCGTGAGTTCCCCGATGTGGAAGTGGCGCTCCTCGACGACTGTGGCCACGTGGCGCAGATGGAGCATCCGGATCTGGTGGCCAGCCTGTGGACGGAGCGGTTTACCCGCGTTTCTTACGCGGTTTAGCCTCCCGAAGTGCCCCGTATCCCTACCCTGCCCCACATGGCAGGGTCTCCGCCCTGCCTGGCCCGACGGAGTCGGTGAGCCGCTGCCGTCGGGCTGGCCCGCTCATTCAGGAGGCAACGTGGGCGATAACGCAGCAGACAAGAGCATGACCGTGTCGGGTGTCCAATACACCCACGCTGGCAAGGACTATTTCGACAAGCGAGGCCTCAAGCGACATGCCGGCGCGGCATCGCTGTGGGGCCTGGGCGTCGCAGCCGTCATCTCCGGGGACTTCTCCGGCTGGAACTTCGGTATCGGCAATGCCGGGTGGGGGGGCATGCTCATTGCCACCCTCATCATCGGCCTGATGTACATCCTGATGATCTACAGCATCGCTGAGATGAGTGCGGCGATGCCGCACACCGGAGGTGCGTACTCGTTCGCTCGATCGGCGATGGGTCCGTGGGGCGGCTTCATCACCGGCTTCGCGGAGACCGTGGAGTACGTCATCACCACCGCCGTCGTGGGCACGTTCGCTGCCCTCTACGCCGATGCCATCGTCGCGGAGCTCTTCGACGTGTCACTCCCCATCCTGCTCTGGGTCGTGATCATCTACGTGATCTTCGTGGCGCTCAACGCCGCGGGCGCTGCAGCCTCGTTCCGGTTTGCCTTCGGCATCGCGATCGTGTCGCTGGGCGTCCTGGCGATCTTCTTCGTCTCGGCCCTCTTCTCCGGCAAGTTCAGTGTCGACAACCTCTTCGACATCGTGCCCGAGGCGGGCGGCAGCACCTTCCTGCCCTACGGATTCCTCGGGATCTTCCTCGCCATGCCATTCGCCATCTGGTTCTTCCTGGGCATCGAGGAGCTGCCCCTGGCAGCCGAGGAGACCCACGATCCGGCGAGAGATATCCCACGTGGGTCCATCGCGGGCATGTTCACCCTGGTCGTGACCGCCCTTCTCGTCCTCATCCTCAACCCGGGAGTCCTGGGCGCGGCGACGATCGCCGAGAGCGGCGAGCCCATCCTCGACGGTTTCCGGGCGATCTTCCCCAACAGCGATATTGCGGCGCTGCTGTCGCTCATGGCGCTGGCCGGCTTGATCGCCAGCTTCCAGGGGATCATGTTCGCCGCGGGTCGGAATGTGTACTCGCTGTCTCGTGCCGGCTACTACCCGAAGTTCCTGTCGCTCACCGGGGCACGGAAGACGCCGTACGTCGCTCTCATTGCGAGTGCGGTGGTCGGGGTCGTGCTCATCTTCGGGCTCGGGGCGATCGCCTACGGAGCCGAGGAGGCGCCGTATGTCAATGCCGCCAACGCCCTGCTGCTCATCGCGGTCTTCGGCGCCGTCATTGCCTACCTCCTCCAGATGATCGCTTTCCTCATCCTGCGACGTAAGTTCCCGAATGTGTCGCGGCCATACCGCAGTCCGGTGGGAATCGTCGGGGCGCTGATCGCGGGCATCATCTCGCTCGTGACCTTGATCCTCATGCCCTTCAATGCCGACTACCGCGCGGTGGTGGTCTGGGTCGCCGTCGTCTACGTGGTCGGGCTCGTGCTCTTCGCCCTCTTCGGCCGCAAGCGACTCGTGCTCTCCCCGGAGGAGGAGTACGCCGTCTCTGGCGGCGCCCATGGTCATCCCGAGACCGAGGGGTACGACGTAGTGGAGACCCTCGAGGAGTCGGGTGCCGAGGAGTTCTTCCCACCCAAGGAGTGAAGGACGGGGCGTGAGTAGTGTCCGGGGCGAGGGCTCAGTCCTCGCCCCGGACCTCACGCGGCCGGTGGAGCGATCGACTCGGGAGGTGGACATGGCTCGACCCGTGCCCCTGGACGTCGACACCCTGCGACGAGAGGTCGACGAGGGCCTCATCGACACGGTGGTCGTCGGCATCACCGACATGCAGGGCCGCATGCAGGGCAAGCGGATCCATGCCGACCATTTCGTGCACGACACGCTCGCCCACGGCACCGAGGGGTGCAACTACCTCCTCGCGGTGGATATCGACATGAACACCGTGTCCGGGTATGCCATGTCTTCCTGGGACTCCGGCTACGGCGACATGGTCATGCGCCCGGACTTGTCATCCCTGCACAGGATCCCGTGGCAGGAGGGTGCGGTCGGCGTCCTCTGCGATGTCCTCTGGGAGGACGGCTCCGATGTCGTCGCATCGCCGCGGCAGGTGCTGCGGCGCCAGGTCGATCGGCTCGCCGATGCGGGCATGGCGGCCTACGTCGGCACCGAACTCGAGTTCATCGTCTTCCTCGACAGTTATGAAGAGGCGTGGGAGGCCGGTTACCGCGACCTGACTCCGGCCAACCTCTACAACGTCGACTACTCCATCCTCGGCGGAGCCCGGGTCGAGCCGCTGCTGCGACGAATCAGGCTTGGGATGGCCGGTGCAGGCCTGGAGGTCGAGAGCGCCAAGGGCGAGTGCAATTTCGGCCAGCACGAGATCGCCTTCAAGTACAACGAGGCTCTCATCGCCTGTGATCGCCACACGATCTACAAGACGGGTGCCAAGGAGATCGCCGCGCAGGAGGACGTGTCACTGACGTTCATGGCCAAGTACAACGAGCGCGAGGGCAACTCCTGCCATATCCACCTGTCCTTCCGCGGCCTCGACGGCACGATGGTGATGGCCGACGACTCCGCCCCCGACGGCATGACCCCGCTGGGACGAGCCTTCATCGCCGGCCAGCTGGCCCACCTCGAGGAGCTCACGCTGCTCTTCGCCCCTCAGATCAACTCCTACAAGCGCTACGTCGAGGGCTCCTTCGCCCCGACTGCCATCCAGTGGGGCCGCGACAACCGCACGTGCGCGCTCCGGCTCGTCGGCCATGGCCAGTCGCTCCGACTGGAAAACCGAGTGCCCGGTGGCGACGTCAATCCCTACCTCGCGGTCGCCGGCATCATCGCCGCGGGACTCGATGGCATCGCGCGCGATCTGCCGCTCGAGCCGGCATTCGAGGGCAATGCCTATGTCGCCGATGCTGCCCGTGTCCCCGACAATCTGTCCCGCGCGGTGGAGCTCTGGGAGGGATCGACCTGGGTGCGCGAGACCTTCGGCGAGGAGGTCCAGGCCCACTACGCGAGGATGGGGCGCGTGGAGTTGGAGGCCTTCGGTCGCGCGGTGACCGACTGGGAGCGCTATCGCGGGTTCGAGCGCCTGTGACCGCCGTCATCAGCCCCGTCACCGGGGCGCAGATCGCCGACGTACCCGCGACGACCCTCGACGAGACCGATGCGCTGATCCAGCGTGCCTACGACGCGTTTGCCTCCTGGCGCGAGGTCAGTCCCGGGGACCGCGCCCGGCTCCTGCGGCGCTTCAGCCAGGTCGTCGACGATCACATCGAGGAACTGGCACAGCTCGAGGTGACCAATTCCGGCCACACCATCGGCAACGCCCGATGGGAGGCGGGCAACGTCCGCGACGTACTCGCCTACTACGCCGGGTCACCCGAGAGGCTCTTCGGCCGCCAGATCCCCGTCGCCGGCGGCGTCGACATGACCTTCCACGAGCCGATCGGTGTCGTAGGCATCATCGTGCCCTGGAACTTCCCCATGCCCATCGCCGGATGGGGCTTCGCTCCCGCGCTCGCCGCGGGCTGCACCGTCGTGCTCAAGCCCGCCGAGGTGACACCGCTCACCGCGAT
>JAULZJ010000217.1:0-20039 GCA_032117435.1 Candidatus Nanopelagicales bacterium
GGGACTAGTGCGGGTCGAGCACCACATCTATGCGCTGGAACTCCTTGAGGTCGCTATAGCCCGTGGTGGCCATTGCCTTGCGCAGAGCTCCGATGATGTTGGCTGAGCCGTCCGCATGGGTGGACGGGCCGCACAGGATCTGCTCATACGTCCCCACCACCCCGAGGTCCTTGCGCTCCCCTCGCGGTAGGCGGGCGTGCCAGGCCTCGGCCCCCCAGTGCATGCCGGCTCCGGGCGCATCGCTGGCGCGGGCGAGTAGGGATCCCACCATGGCCGCGTCGGCGCCACAGGCGATTGCCTTGACCAGGGCACCGGATGAACCCACTGAGCCGTCGGCGATGACGTGGACGTAGCGGCCACCGGACTCATCGAGATAGTCGCGACGCGCGGCAGAGACATCCGCGATGGCACTGGCCATCGGGACGCGGATGCCCAGGACATCCGATGTCGTGTGGGCTGCGCCGCCCCCGAAGCCCACCAGGACGCCGGCGGCTCCGGTGCGCATCAGGTGCAGGGCGGCCTGGTACGTCGCGCAGCCACCCACGATGACGGGCACCTCGAGTTCGTAGATGAAGGTCTTGAGATTGAGCGGGGAATCACCCGAGGACACGTGCTCGGCGGAGACCGTCGTGCCGCGGATGACCAGCAGGTCGATGCCCGCCGCCACGGCGACCGGGGCCAGGCGCGTCGCACCCTGGGGCGAGACGCCGACCACGACCGTGATGCCGCTCTCGCGCATCTGTGTGATGCGCTCACGGATGAGGTCCTCGTCGATGGGAGCCTCGGCGTAGACCTGCTGCAGGAGCGCCGTCGCCTCGGGCTCAGGCGCCTGACGGATACGCATGAGAATGGGCTGCGGGTCGGCGTACCGACTCCACACTCCCTCGATGTTCAACGCGGCGGGTATCCCCAAACGCCCCAGCACGGCGGCGCTGCCAGGTGACACCACCGAGTCCATCGGTGCGGCCACGATGGGGGCGTCAAAGCGGTAAGCGTCGATCTGCCATGCGGTGGATACCTCGTCGGCATCGCGGGTGCGCCGACTAGGAGCGATTGCAACCTCGTCGAGCGAGTACGCCACGCGGCCGCGCTTGCCCCGACCGATTTCGATCTCTGCCACGACTGTCCTATCGCGAGTGGTAGTTGGGGGCCTCGACCGTCATGACGACATCATGCGGATGGCTCTCCTTGAGCCCCGCTGCCGTGATGCGCACGAAGCGTCCCTTTGCGTGGAGTTCCGGGATGGTGGATGCGCCCGAGTAGCCCATCGATGCGCGCAGGCCGCCGATCAGCTGATGCGCCACGACGGCGAGCGGTCCGCGGTAGGGGACCATGCCCTCGATCCCCTCGGGCACGAGCTTGTCGTCGCTGAGCACATCGTCTTGGAAGTAGCGGTCCTTGGAGAAGGACCGAGCCTCCCCTCGCGACTGCATGGCACCCAGCGATCCCATGCCCCGGTAGGCCTTGAACTGCTTGCCATTCACGAAGACGACGTCACCGGGAGCCTCCTCGCAGCCGGCCAGGAGACTGCCGACCATGACGGTGTCCGCACCCGCGACGAGGGCCTTGGCGATATCGCCGGAGAACTGCACCCCGCCATCGCCGATGATCGGCACGCCTGCCGGACGCGCTGCCAGGCTGGCCTCGTAGATCGCCGAGATCTGCGGCACGCCGACTCCGGCAACGACGCGGGTGGTGCAGATCGACCCGGGGCCGACGCCGACCTTGATGCCATCCGCGCCCGCTTCGACGAGCGCCATGGCTCCTTCGCGCGTGGCGACATTGCCGCCCACGATGTCGACCGAGGTCGTGCGCTTCAGGAGGCTAACCATCTCCACTACCGCGCGAGAGTGACCATGCGCGGTGTCGACGATGAGGAGGTCGACGCCGGCGTCGATGAGGTCATGGGCCCGCTTCTCGGCGTCGGGCCCGACGCCGACGGCGGCGCCCACGATCAAGCGGCCATCCGCGTCCTTGGTCGCGAGCGGGTATTTGTCGGACTTCACGAAGTCCTTGACGGTGAATAAGCCGCCGAGACGCCCATCCGGGTGGACGAGGGGCAGCTTCTCGACCTTGTGCCGGGCGAGGATGCGCAGCGCCTCCTCCGGGTCGACGCCGACGGGAGCCGTGACGAGGGGTATCGGCGTCATGACTTCGCGCACGCGTCGACCCATGTCGTCCTCGAAGCGCATATCGCGATTGGTGATGATGCCGAGGAGTTGCTGGCCCTCGTCGACGACCGGCACACCGCTGACGCGATATCGCGCGCACAGTCCATCCACCTCGGCGAGAGTGTCCTCGGGCCCGCAGGTGACCGGGTTGCTCACCATGCCCGCCTCGGACCGCTTCACCATGTCCACCTGTGTCGCCTGGTGCTCGATCGAGAGATTGCGATGGAGGATGCCCACGCCTCCCTGGCGCGCCATGGCGATGGCCATACGTGCCTCGGTCACCGTGTCCATGGCGCTCGAGAGCAGCGGGACCCTGACGCTGATGTTGCGCGTCAGCCGACTAGTCGTGTCCACGTCGCTCGGGACCACGTCGGACTCAGCAGGCAGGAGCAGCACGTCATCGAATGTCAGCCCGAGATAGGCGAAGGGCTCGGGGAGCGAGGGTCCGTCCGACATGGCGTCAGGCTACCCGTCCCCGGGGATGCCGCCGTCGCCCCGCAGCCGTCGCACCCCTGGATGGGAGCGCCAGATCTCCACGTGGTCCCCGCGCAGGTGCCGCTCGATGGCGAACGTCGCACCCCGGCCCGAGGCCCAGGCCGCGGTCAGCCAGTCCGGATCGCAGCGGCCGGCATGGTCCGCAGCCACCAGCGCAAGGGGCCAGGCCAGTGTCCACCAGCCCGACGCGTCGATGACGGCCCGGACATCGGTGAGATCGGCGACCGCCCCCGTGACGGCCGCCTGGATGATGCGCGACTTCACCTGATGTCTGGTTGAGACGCGCGCACCTACCTCGACCGCAACACGCGCATGGCTGCGCGCTGCAGCGTTGTCGCCCATGAGCAACGCATATTCAGCGCCCACCCAATGCCAGCGCGTCTGTGTTCGCAAAGCATGCCCCGCATGCTCTTCGGCCTCGCTATGCCATCTCGCCGCCGTGATCGCGTCGGCGGTCGCGATGGCATCCGCAGCAAGCCCGATCAGCGCATCGGCGCGCGACTTCGAGTCCCCGGCCTGATCGAGCGCGTGCTCGTCGAGTCGACGTGCTTCGTCGATCGCGCCAATCTGCCGGCGGTGACTGGCTCGGGTGGATAGCACGAGTGATGCCCATGGGCCCTGTAGGTCAGGGCGCGTGAGGGCGAAAACCTCGGCCTCGGCGTACCGCCCCCGCGCACCCAGTTCGACGACCCGTCCCCACTGGACCGCTGGCTCCGCGGTCACCTCACGCGCCGACGGCACGCGCGAGCAGCGCGATGGCCTCCGACAGGCTTGAGACCCGCTGCCCACGCGGCGGCTCTCCGGGGCACCACCCCGGGCCGCCGAGCAGCACGAGGGGCTCTGGCCGGAGGTCAGGGAGCGCGGTGAGTGCGTCGAGATCTCCGGACTCCCGAGTCTGCGACCACACGAGCACCGCACCGGGTCCTGTACGCCGCATGGCCTGACCCAGAGCATCGACGGGGGTGCGAGCGCCCATCATCCGCATGGCCACGTGCCGCTCTGCGAGGCCCGCAGCGAGTGCCCACATGGGCAGCACGTGGAGTTCACCGGGGGCCGCAGCAAGGAGAACGGTCGCCGGCGATGTCGCAGGCGCCCGACTCACTCGTTCGCTGAATTCCGCCTGAATCGCCTCCGACAGGACGTGCTCCACGTCGATGCCACTACCCGACTGCTGCCACTTCTGCCCGACGCCGACGAGGACCGGTGCGATCAAGTGATCCCAGGTCCACACCACACCACGTCGATCGAGTGTCTCGCCGACGATTCCCCGGCATGAGTCTGCGTCGAGTGCGCCCGCTGCTCGCGCGAGGCCGCGCGCGTTGGGGGTGCCACCCGGGATCGCGACGACATGACCGCCGCCCTGACGCGCTGCTGTGTCGACCATCGTCTCAGCGCAGGCACCGCCCACCTCGAGGTTGGCTACATCGTCCTGAGCGACTCGCGCCGCTTCCGCCGGGGGAACTCCGGAGAGGACGAGGCGGCGCATGCGTTCCAGCCGGGCCACATCCGATGGCGAGTACTTCCGATGGGCACCGGCGGAATGCTGACTCGGGCCCAGCCCGTAGCGGCGGTCCCAGGTCCGCAGAGTCGCCGGCGCGACCCCGAGCCGACGGGCCACCGCCGCCACCGTGAGTCCCGGCAGAGGCACCGCGGCAACCGCAGTCGACTCACCCGGCCCCGCAGACATGTGGCCATTCTCCGCCTCATCCCCGCTAGCGCATCCTGAGCGCCCTTACGGGCGCCCCCCAGCTTGGGCTCCCCCGCCACCTTGATCGAAACCAGTCAGGAATTGTTCATCTGGGGCACTTGACCAACTTATGGCGCGATTGCTAGGTTGGAGGAACAACCTACGGGCAGGAGGCAGACATGGCGGATATATCCCGGCTCCCCGGGCCGAATGCCGACATCTGGGACTGGCAGCTGCAGGGGGCCTGCCGCGGTGAGGATCCCGAGACCTTCTTCCACCCCGAAGGTGAGCGCGGTCCGGCCCGCGAGTCCCGCGAGCGTGCCGCCAAGGCCGTCTGCGCGACCTGCCCCGTCCTGGCCCAGTGCGCGGCCCATGCCCTCGCGGTGCGCGAGCCCTACGGCGTGTGGGGCGGCATGAGTGAGGACGATCGCGAGACGATCTACCAGCGCCGTCGATTCGCCACCGCCGTCTAGCAACGCGTCAGTCGGCCCTCGATCCAAGGGACCCCATCCGCGATCCGGGTGGGGTCTTTCCTTTACCCGTGCGAATTCCCCAGCACGGCTCCGCTCAGGAGTCCTGACGCAGACCCTCCTCTAGCGCACGTGGCTAGTGGCTGTGCCCATGATGGCCGTGGCCGTGCGAATGCGCCTCCGGCTCCTCCACCTCGGGCTTGTCGACGACAAGCGCCTCGGTGGTGAGCAGCATGCCCGCGATGGACGCGGCATTCGTCAGCGCAGACTTGGTCACCTTGACGGGGTCGATCACGCCAGCAGCGATGAGATCCTCGTAGACACCGGTGGCAGCGTTGAGACCCTGGCCGACGGGGAGCTCAGCGACCTTGCTCACCACGACGTATCCCTGCTCGCCGGCGTTCTCGGCGATCCATCGCATGGGCTCGACGGCAGCCTTAGCAACGACGACGACGCCCGTGGCCTCGTCACCGGACTTGCCCAGATCGTCGGCCAGCGCCTTGCTCGCGTGGACGAGTGCGGTGCCACCGCCGGCGACAATGCCCTCGTCGATCGCCGCACGTGTCGCGGAGACGGCATCCTCGACACGGTGCTTCTTCTCCTTCAGCTCCACCTCGGTGTGCGCCCCAACCTTGATGACGACAACACCGCCGGAGAGCTTGGCAAGACGCTCCTGCAACTTCTCCCGATCCCAGTCGGAGTCGGTGCGCTCGATCTCCTGGCGAATCTGGGCGATGCGATCGACCACGGCCTGCTTGTCACCGCCACCGTCGACGATCGTGGTGTCGTCCTTGGTGACGACGACGCGTCGGGCATGCCCGAGCACCTCGAGACCGACCTGGTCGAGTTTGAGACCGACCTCGGCGGCGACGACCTGGGCGCCCGTGAGGATCGCGATATCCTGGAGGATCGCCTTACGGCGATCGCCGAAGGCCGGTGCCTTCACAGCGCATGAAGCGAAGGTGCCGCGGATGCGGTTGACGACGAGGGTCGACAGCGCTTCACCCTCGACATCCTCGGCGATGATGAGCAGCGGCTTGCCCGACTGGGCGGCCTTCTCCAGCAATGGCAGCAACTCGGAGACACTCGAGATCTTGCCCTGGACGAGCAGGATGCCCGGATCGTCGAGAACTGCCTCCATGCGCTCGGCATCGGTGACGAAGTAGGGGGAGATGAAGCCCTTGTCGAACTGCATGCCCTCGGTGAATTCCAGGCCCATCTCTGCGACGCTGGACTCCTCGACGGAGATGACCCCATCCTTGCCCACCTTGTCGAAGGCATCGGCGATAAGGGAGCCGACCTCGGAGTCCTGAGAGGAGATGGTGGCGACCTGGGCGATCTCTTCACGGCCCTGCACATCGCGGGCGGCATCGGAGAGGGCGGAGTTCATGGCCGCGACAGCAGCGTCGATGCCCTTCTTCAGGGACATGGGGTTGGCGCCGGCGGCGACCTGGCGCAGGCCTTCCTTGACCATCGCCTGGGCGAGGACGGTAGCCGTGGTGGTGCCGTCGCCAGCGATGTCATTGGTCTTGGTGGCGACCTCCTTCACCAACTGCGCGCCGAGATTCTCGTAGGGATCCTCGAGCTCGATCTCGCGGGCGATAGTGACGCCGTCGTTGGTGATGGTGGGCGAGCCCCACTTCTTGTCGATGACGACATTGCGGCCGCGCGGGCCGAGCGTCACCTTGACGGTGTCCGCCAACTTGTTGACACCGCGCTCGAGGCTGCGGCGGGCGGATTCGTCGAATTCCAGGATCTTGGCCATGAATGGTCCTTCTGCTTCGTTGCCAGTGGTCTAGCGAGGAAAGTGGTTTCGCTCGAGAGGCGGGAGCCGCTTGCTCCGCGCGCGCCGGGCCGAGTGCCCGATGGCCAGCGGCCGGTGGGCTGGCCCGGCGTCGCGCGGACGGTGGGAGACCTACTTCTCCACGACCGCGAGCACGTCGCGGGCGGAGAGGATGAGGTACTCCTCGTTGTTGTACTTGACCTCGGTGCCGCCGTACTTCGAGTAGATGACGACGTCACCCACCTTGATGTCGAGCGGGATCCGCTTGTCGCCGTCCTCGTCGAAGCGCCCCGGACCGACCGCGAGGACCTTGCCCTCCTGGGGCTTCTCCTTAGCGGTGTCGGGGATGACGAGGCCGGAAGCAGTGGTCTGCTCGGCGTCGAGGGTCTGGACGAGGATGCGATCCTCGAGCGGCTTGATGGAGACCGACACGGTGATGTCCTCCGGGTTGAGTTGATTGGCCTTGGTCGCCCCGTCGTCGCGGTGCCGGTTCGACCCGTCGGCACCCTCCCGGTCTAGCAGTCTCCGGGCGCGAGTGCCAGACCCAACTGTAGGGGGGAGTTAGCACTCCGTCAAACCGAGTGCCAGATTCGCCACTGTCGCTACCGTCAGGCCATGGCAGCCGGGACCATCCGCCCTCGGGACCTGCTCAGCCCCGACACCGAGCCCCTTTGGCGCGCCTTGAGCGGAATAGCCGACCTGGCCGAGCCAGCGGCCCTCACCCGGGTCCGCCGAACCCATCCGGACGCAGATCCGGCCCTGGTGGCCGCCATCGCCACCCAGGTGGCCTTGCGGCGACGGGCTCTCAACCGACTGGGGGGCTGGTCGCAGGAGGCCATCCTGGACGCGGAGGCCGTGCAGCAGGCGACCCGTGCCGCCGTGGCCCGCTATCGAGCGGCGGCGATCGCCGTGCGATGGGGCCTGGGGCGCATCGCCGATGTCGGATGCGGGATCGGATGCGACGCTCGGGCGCTCGCGGAGGCCGGCTTCGACGTGCGGGCCATCGAGCGGGATCCGTGGCGCGCGGAAGCCGCGGCCGTCAACCTCCGGGCGCATGCGGTCGAGGTCGTCTGCGCGGAAGCGACGCAGCCCACCAGCGACGTTCTCGACGGCTGTCGGATCGCGTACGTCGATCCAGCCCGACGCGAGCATGACGGTCCCCGGCGCATCGATGGGCGCCGGCCGCATCCGCTGTCCGATCCGAGCGAATGGTCGCCGCCCTGGCCCTGGGTCATGGCGTTGAGCGAGCGCATGCCTGTCGTCGCCAAGGTGGCGCCGGGGTTCAACGCGCGCCATGCCCCGCTCGCCGCCGACCTCGAGTGGATCGATCATGACGGCGACACCGTCGAGGTCACGGTGTGGATGGGCCCTGGCACCCGGGGCGAGCACCGGGCGACGGCACTCGCCGGTGGTGTCACCGATTCCCTCGCCTGTGTCGGCCCCACGCGCGATGGATTGACCACATCGCAGGCTCAGAGCCTGCTCATTGAGCCCACGCCGGGAGTCGCGCGGGCCGGACTCGTCGTATCCCTCGCCGAGCGCCTCGGTGCGGTACGCCTGGACGGCGGCCAATGGCTGACGGCGGACGATGTGGCCAGCACTCCGTTGGCCCGTGCCTGGAGGGTGATCGCGGAGCTTCCCGGTGGGCCGCGCGGCGTGCGCGAGTGGCTTCGCCCCTACGGCGCGGTGACGTGGAAGACCATCGACGCCGGGGTCCCCGCCCGGGAGTGGGATCGACGTATCGGCCATCGCCCGGCACGTGGCGGGAGCCCGATCACGCTGGTGGTCACCGGGCACGATCGGGTGTTCGCTGTGAACCGCGACCTGCGCTAGCGCGCGAGGGAGCGCGTGATGGCGGCCACGGAATCCGGGCCGACACCACAGCAACCCCCGATGAGAGCCATCCCCGGCACCTCGCGCCACAGCGCGACAAGATCCTCGCCGACCTGAGCGGCGTCACCCGACCAGCCGGTGTCCGGGGACCACGCCTGGCCGGCATTCGGATACGCCACGAGGGCCGGTGCACCTGCCGATGACAACAGGCTCAGCAGGGAGGCGACATACTCCGGCGACGTGCAGTTAACACCCAATGCTCGCACAGAGGGGGTCCCCGCCGTCAGGCCGACGACGTCGTCAATCGACTGCCCCGCCGCAGTTCGAAAGCCATCAGAGCAGCTCATCGTCAGCCAAGCCGGCAAGTCCGGGAAGTCTGCGAGGACCTCCACGAGTGCAGCGACCTCATCGAGGTCGGGGATGGTCTCGATGGCCAGCAGGTCCGGTGCGGAGGCGGCGATGACCTCGAGGCGCTCGCCGTGGAAATCGACGAGCAGATCATGGGACACGCCGTAGCGGCCGCGATACTCGCTGCCGTCATGCAGGATGGCGCCGTAGGGCCCGACACTCGCGGCGACCAGGGCGTCACGGCCGTTCACGGCGTCGCGGGCGATGTCGACGGACGTCCGCAGAGCGGCATCGGCCTGCGCTGGGGTACGTCCCGCGGCTTGGAAGCCCTGCCGCGAGACCTGGTAGCTCGCGGTCACGACCACGCGGGCACCGGCATCGAGGTAGGCCTCGTGGACGGCGCGGATCTCATCGGGCTGGTCGGCGAGGATGCGGGCCGACCAGAGGGAGTCGCCGAGATCATGCCCGCGCTGCTCGAGCTGCGTGGCCAGCCCACCGTCCAGCGCGAGTGCCCCGCTGCCGGCGAAGGCCTCGTCGACGGTAATCAGATGTAGTCCTCGAGGGCCGCAGGGCTCAGGCCCTGCGCGCGCCCGAGCTGGATGATCTTCTCCAGGCCGACCTCGAGACCGTCCACCCAGTGCAGGAGCACGATGTCACCGGCCTTGATTGGTGACTCCCAGTACTCCACCTGATTGTCGTCCGTGACGACGACGTTCCACAGCACGATCCGATTGATACCGCATTGCTCGGCATACTTCAGCACCTCGGGATCCTTGGGACCGGCGCCGTAGGGAGGCCGGAGCATCCACGGCCGGTAGCCGAACTGCTTCTCCAAGCGATCCTGCGTCTCGCAGATCTCCCACTGGACATCGGTCTGCGGATCGTCGAGCGCGCCGTGGGCCATCGTGTGGTTTTGCACCGAACCGCCATACGCGGTCACGGCTTCGAAGTAGTCCGTCTTGTCACGTGCGGCGTACTCGGTCAGGAATGCCGTCACGGGGATCTGATAGCGCTGGATCACCTCGCGCACGGCGGGCGAGTCGACCAGCCCATCATCGATGGTGATGAAGAAGACCGGGTCGTCCGTCTCGACCCAATTGAGGACCTGGAGATCCGAATCCGAGAGGTTGGAGTCACTGCGGCCAGACTGGCCCTCGGCGAGGGTCTCGCTCCCGGACTGCAGCGAGTCGTCGAGGGCCGCGACGTAGGCATCGTCTCTGGCCGTGGGCAGCGGAGCAGCCGAGGTCGTGGACTCACTGGGGATCGCGGTAGCGGATGAATCGGCTACCGCCACGGTCGCCGACGCGGACTCCGGCGACCCGGTCGCCGATCCCACCGCAAAACCCGCGACTCCTGCGAGCAGGAAGGCAGCGCCTACGGCAACTCCCGGCACGATACTCCGGGCGCGTGTCGAGGGGCTCACGCTCTGACGATACCCGGCTCGCCACTGGGAAGCCTGTTGCTCGCAGGTGTGGCGACTATCTCCTCCACGGGCAAAGATGAGTCCGCTCCGATACCCGGGCTCGAGGGCCGTCTGCCGCGCTCCACCAGCGCGGCCCCGAGAGCCGCCACCATCGCACCGTTGTCCGTGCACAGGCGCGGTGGCGGGATGCGTACGTCGAGCCCCTCGGCACGCTGCTCGAGCATCGCCCGGAGCCGGGAATTGGCCGCTACTCCACCGCCCACGATGAGTGTCTCGATCCCGGTGTCCGCGCAAGCCCGCAACGCCTTGGTGACGAGCACGTCGGCGACAGCCTCCTGGAATGCCGCCGCGACATCGACGACCGGGATGGTCTGGCCCTCCCGCTCGCGAGCCTTGATCCACCGAAGGACAGCCGTCTTGAGGCCGGAAAAGGAGAAGTCCAGGCGGTGCTCGGCCTCATCACGAGCGGAGGTCAGGCCGCGGGGGAAGTCGATCGCATCCCGATCGCCGTCGACGGCCACGCGATCGATGTGCGGTCCGCCGGGGAAGGGCAGGCCGAGGAGGCGTGCAACCTTGTCAAAGGCCTCACCGGCCGCATCGTCCAGCGTCGCGCCCAGCGGGCTGATGTCGAAGGTGACGTCATCGACACGCAGCAGCGAGGTGTGCCCGCCGGAGACGAGGAGTGCGATCGCAGGCTCGGGGAGGTCGCCATGGGCAAGTCGGTCCACGGCGACATGGGCAGCGAGGTGGTTGACGCCGTAGATCGGCCGGTCGAGCGCGACGGCAAGTGCCTCTGCAGCACTCACGCCGACCAGGAGGGCACCCACGAGTCCGGGACCCGAGGTCACCGCGATGGCATCGACATCGGTCAGAGACACACCCGCATCGCGGATCGCGCGATCCAGGGTCGCATCGAAGGCTTCGAGGTGCGCACGGCTGGCGACCTCGGGCACGACGCCGCCGAAACGGGCCTGCTCGTCCACGCTGGAGGCCACGGCATCCGAGAGCAGCGTGCGACCGCGGACCAGGGCGATACCGGTCTCGTCGCACGAGGTCTCGATGCCGAGCACGAGGGGAGCATCGGTCATGAGGCCCTCCGGCGCATGATGAGTGCATCGGCACCCGGGCCGTAGTAATCCGTGCGTCGTGCGATCGGGGCGAACCCCTCGGACTCGTAGAGCGCAATCGCAGCCGGGCTGTCCGCGCGCACCTCCAGAAGCGTCTCAGTGCACCGCGCATCCTCGGCGACATCGAGAAGGTACGTCAGCAACCCGCGCGCGATGCCACGACGGCGGTGACCCGGGTCTACGGCGATGGTCTGGATGTCAGCGGTGGGCCGCCGCGACATCAGCCCGGCGTACCCGACGATGTGCCCGTCGACGCGGGCGACGAGATAGGTGCGGTCGTCCCGTGCCAACTCGGACCAGAACTGAGCGGCGGTCCACGCCGTGGCCTGGAACACGCGCTCCTCGATATCCATCACGTCCGGGATATCCCACCAGCGCAGTGGCTCGATCATGCGGGCACCGCATCCGGCCGACGGAGGTAGAGGGGCAGTGCAGGAAGGAGCCATCGATCCGCCTTGGCCAGGTCTGCGAGCAGGGCCGCTGTCGGACTGCCGGAACCATGCGAGGCGTCCTCGGGCCACGATCGATCGTCGGGGGGTGGCTCACCCGCGAGCAGTCGCGCCCGGACAAGATCGCCGAGCACCGCGGCAGAGGGATAGGCCAGCTCGTCCACTCCCTCGACATCGCCGATGGTGCGACCTATGCGCGGGTAGTCGGCGTCGGACAGGATGAGCGGGCCATCGAGGCGGCGAGCATCGGCATCGTACGTCGCCCACGCGACCTCGACGCGACGCGAGCGCGTGACCACCGTGAGCCCATCATCCGCGCTAGCGCGATACCCGCGGGCAATGGCATCCAGTGTCATGGCACCCACCACGGGGATGCCGAGGGCATGTGCTGTCGCCCGAGCGAAGGTCACGCCCACCCGCAGGCCGGTGAAGGGACCCGGTCCCACGCCAACCGCGATGACATCGAGGTGCCTCGGCGTGACGCCGGAATGGGCGAGGACCTGGCGCACCAGGCGAGGGAGCACTTCCGCGTGTCGACGGGGGTCGAGGTGCTCGGCGGCGGCAAGCACCTCACCGTGCTCACGAGACACCGCTACCGTGGTCAGCGCTGTCGCAGTATCGATCGCAAGAACGAGCACGATGACACCCTAGGCGGGCTCGGTGAGGGCAGCGATCAGGTCATCGACGGCAGCGGAGTCCCAGCGCGGACCGTGCCAGTCGACAGTTGCCTCCCGGCCGTCGCCTGCCGGAACGAGCTGGATCTCCAGTCGACTCTCGATGAGGTGCTCGACGCGACCGGTCCCCCATTCGACAACGGTCACGGCATCGGAGAGGTCGAGATCGAGGTCGTCCACCTCCGCCGGGGAGGTGAGGCGGTAGGCGTCCACATGCAGGAGTTCCGGGCCGCCATCCAGGGAAGGGTGGCGGCGTGCGACGACGAACGTGGGGCTCGTCACGGCTCCACGCACTCCGAGACGGGCACCCAGGCCCCGCGTGAGGGTCGTCTTGCCCGCACCCAGGTCCCCCGACAGGATCACGAGGTCGCCGGCACGCAGCCGACCGGCGAGACGTCGGCCCAGGTCCTCGGTGGCTTCGTGATCAGCCAGCTCGATGCGCAGCGATGCGCTCATGCGGCGCGCTCGACGAGGGCGCGCACGTGCTTGTTGACGTCCTCGACCGCTTCCAGCGTCAGCATGTGCCCCACCCCAGGCAGGATCACCAACTCCGCCGACGGGACGTGCCGCACGATCTCGTAGCTGTGTCCCACCGGAGTCAGCAGATCCGAGTCGCCCACCATGACGAGGAGATCGCAGCGCTCGAGCACATGCAGGGCATGTGTCTTGTCATGGCCCTGCAATGCCGGGAGCAGATCAGCCAGCACCTCGACGGGGGTGCCGTTGATGAGGTCGGCCACGATGCGCGTGCCATCCGGGGGAACTGTGGAGCCGAAGGCATAGGCCCGGGTGATGAGGAGGCCGAGGTCACTGGATGATCGGCGCGCTCGCTCGATAAGCGCGGAGACGGGTCCCTCCGACTCCAGCGCTGCCCCGATCGAGGGGGCTACACGGTGAGCGAGGCGCGCAATCGGGCGAGGCAGGCCCAGATCCACGTCGGCGATTCCACCCGCGGACGTCGCGAGCAGGGCAACCGCGCGCACGCGGTCGCCGAAGAGCTCCGGACGCTCGTCGGCCAGGGCCATGATGGTCATCCCGCCCATGGAGTGACCGACGAGCACGACCGTGCCCGTCGGGGCGACGGCATCAAGGACGCAGCCCAGGTCGGCGCCGAGCCGCTCGATCGTGGTGCCGGCAGCGCCGCGCTCGGAGCCGCCATGACCACGCTGATCCCACAACACCACGCGCGCAATGCCGCGAAGGGCTTCGCGCTGTCCGGGCCACGAGTCGAGTGAGAGCGCGTAGCCATGGCTGAAGATGACCGTGGGCGCACCGGGGGTGACATCCTCGCTCTCCTCCACGACGTAGAGGGCGACGCCGTCGTCGGTCATGACCTCGCGCGCGACACCCGACGTCGACTCGATACCGATGAATTCCGGCGCATGCAATCGACGAGTGGCGATGCGCTCCGCGATCGCTCCCACCGCCACTCCCGCTGCCAGGACACCCAGGGCCGCCAGGCCCTTCGCGCCCCTGCCCAGATCGGCCATGCTCACCCCTCGACGTAGCGACGTGGCACGCGTGGACCCACGCGTGCCACGATCTCGTAGCCGATCGTGTCATCCCATGTGGCCCAGTCCTGCACCGTGGGCGCGCCGTCGTGACCGGCTCCCCACACGATGACCTCGTCTCCCGCCTGCACGGGCGCGTCCCCGATGTCGACGACGACCTGATCCATGGCTACCCGCCCCACGATCGGCCATCGCTCCCCCGCGATGCTCACCTGCGCCCCGCGGGCGGTGCGCGGCAGCCCATCGGCGTAGCCCAGGGGCACCAGCGCGAGCGAGGTCTCGCGAGGCGCACGCCAGGTGAGGTTGTAGGACACGCCGTGACCGGCCGGCACCCGCTTAGTCGCCGCAACGGCGGCTCGCAGCGTCATCACCGGTCGCAGTGGGCCCATCTCGACCTCCGGACCCGGGGCGACGCCGTATGTCGCGATGCCTAGGCGCACGAGGTCATATCGGGTCTCCGGGCGACTGAGCGCCGCTCCGCTGGAAGCAAGGTGACGCACTTCGGGCTGCACTCCGGCGCAGGCGGCGACATCGAGCGCATCCTCGAATGCCGCGATCTGCTCATCGGTCTCGGGTGCGTCCGGCACGTCGGCACTGGCCAGGTGGGACCAGATCCCGACGACGTCGATGCGGGGATCCGACCCCGAGCGGGCCAGGAGTTCCTCCCACTGCGCGGGCGCACATCCTCCCCGGCCGAGGCCGGTGTCGATCTTCAGATGCACGCGCGCTGTGCCCTGCACAGCGGCGGCTGCCTGCGCGACATCATCGAGCATGCCGATGCTTCCCACGCCGAGATCGACATCGCGCGTGATGCACGCGGCCAGATCGCGGTCACCGGGCGGATAGAGCCAGGCCAGCACTCGGCCCGTGTCGCCGGCATCCCGGAGCGCTAGCGCCTCCGATGGCAAGGCCACCCCAAGCCACGGCACACCCGCCTCCCGCGCGACGCGCGCGACTGCGACCAGGCCATGCCCGTAGGCATCAGCCTTCACCACGACCATGCGAGCAACATCAGGGCCGCCGCACGCCGGCCCCGCGAGGTGATCGATATTGGCTCGCAGGGTCGCAAGATCGATGACCGCTTCGGCGCGCACGGTCATGGCGCCATCCCGCGCCGCGCAGCGGCGATGGCATCAGGGAGCGCATCGATGATGTCGGGGGCCGTCACCGGACGGCCCCCCTCGGCGGCCAACCTGCCGGCGATGCCATGCAGGCCGACAGCGGCGGCGGCGACCCAGGCAGCCATGTCCTCGTCCAGCCCCCCGCGGGCATGGGCACCGGCAAGAAGTGCTCCGGTGAGCCCGGAGAGCACGTCACCACTGCCTGCGGTGCCGAGATCCGCCGTTCCCCAGGTGTCGACGTACGCCGCCCCACTCGGCGACGCGATGACGGTGCCCGACCCCTTCAGCACGACGACAGCGCCGAGTTCGGCCGCTGCCCGACGTCCGGCGCCGAGGCGATCCGCGTCACCACCTGCTCCGCACTCGTAGCCCAGCGCGGCGAACTCGCCGATATGCGGGGTGAGCACAGTGGGATGCACTCGCGCGGCCAGTGCTGCGGCAGGCCCCGGGTTGCGCAGCATGCGCAGGGCGTCGGCATCGACGACGACGGGGGCCTGGACGGCGAGCACATCGCAGAGGAGTTGCTCGCCGTCGGAGTCGATCCCCATCCCGGGACCGACCACCCAGGCGCTCGCCCTTGCCACGGAGGCCGGGGCGCCGGAGGAGACCACCACGTCCCAGAACTCGTCCACGAGTGACTGAGCAAGCCCATCGCCGCGATCGAGCACGTGCACCATGCCAACATTGCCGAGGCGCGCGCTGCCCGTGGCCATGAAGGCCGCGCCGCGGTAGCGGGCGCTCCCCGCGGCGATGCCCACGACACCACGCGAGTACTTGTAGTCGCCAGCGTGCGGCTCAGGCACCGCATCGGCGAGGTCCTGCTCATCGAGCGCATGCAGGCGCGACTCGGGCAGCGCGTCGCCAAGGCCGATATCGATCTGGACGACCGCCCCGGCGTGGTCGCACCCGGGCGCGAGGAGCAGTCCCGGCTTCAGGCAGCCGAAGGTCACCGTCACATCCGCATCGATGACCGCGGCGGAATCCGCGACGGCGCCGGTGCCGGCGTCCACTCCGGAGGGAACATCGACGGCCACGATGAGCGCGCCGGACTCAGCTGCCCGGTGAGCGCATGCCGTCGCATCACCCCGCAGTGCGCCCCGTCCCCCGATGCCGACGATGCCATCGATGATCAGGTCGGCTCGGGCGATGTCGTCGTGCCCGCCGATCGATCCGCCCGCTGTCACCAGTGCTTCCATGCCACCGGCGTGACAGGGCTGACCGAGCAGGATGGCGCTCACGTGCAATCCGCGCGCTGCGAGACGCGCTCCCGCATAGAGAGCGTCGCCGCCGTTGTTGCCACTTCCGACGAGGAGCACCGCCCGCGCACCAGCAACGGGCATGCCGAGGTCCCGCAGGAGCGTGGCACAGGTGTCGGCAAGCCCCGTGGCAGCTCGGGACATGAGCGTGCCCTCGGGGAGCGCCGCCATGACGGCCTCCTCGGCCGCACGCACCGCCGGGACGTCGTACACCGCTCTCATCGCATCACATCGCGTCTCATCACACCACGTCGCGACTACTCGACGGTGACGGACTTGGCGAGGTTGCGCGGTTGGTCGACATCGTGCCCCTTGACCGTCGCCATGGCGCACGCGAAGACCTGAAGCGGGACAGTGGAGACGAGGGGCTGCATGAGGGTGGGCACGGCAGGCACCCGGAAGATCACGTCGGCGTACGGCGTGACGGACTCGTCACCCTCCTCCGCGATGACGATCGTGCGAGCTCCTCGGGCTCGCACCTCCTGGATATTGGAGATGATCTTGTCGTGCAGCGTGGCCCGACCGCGCGGTGACGGGACGATGCACACGACGGGCACACCCTGCTCGATGAGCGCGATCGGACCGTGCTTGAGCTCGCCCGCGGCGAAGCCCTCGGCGTGCATGTAGGCCAGCTCCTTGAGCTTCAATGCCCCCTCGAGGGCGACCGGATAGCCGACGTGGCGGCCGATGAAGAGCACGGATGTGGCGTCGACAAGCTCCCGGGCCAGCGCTTGGACGCCCTCGCTCGTATCGAGTACGAGGTCGACCGCCTGGGGCATGTCCGAGAGATCGGTGAGGACGCTGCGGATCTCATCGCCGAACATATTGCCGCGCACCTGGGCCAGATACAGACCCACGAGATAGGCGGCAATGATTTGGGTGAGGAAGGCCTTGGTCGATGCGACGGCGATTTCTGGGCCGGCGTAGGTGTAGAGAACGGCGTCGCACTCGCGCGGAATCGTCGATCCGACGGTGTTGCAGATGGCGAGCGCCTTGGCCCCCTGCTCACGGGCATAGCGCAGGGCCATGAGCGTGTCCATCGTCTCGCCGGACTGTGAGATGGCAATGGTCAGTGTGCGGCCATCCACGATGGGATCTCGGTAGCGGAACTCACTGGCCAGCTCGACATCGACAGGGATGCGGGTCCAGTGCTCGATCGCATACTTGGCGACGAGACCGGCGTGATACGCCGTGCCGCAGGCGACGACGACGATCTTGTCGACCTCGCGTAGCTCGGCATCGGTGAGGCGCATCTCGTCGAGGTGCAGCCGACCGTCACGGCCGACGCGCCCGCGCAGGGCGTCGGCCACGGCCTTGGGCTGCTCGGCGATCTCCTTGAGCATGAAGAGGTCGTAGCCGCCCTTCTCGGCGGCGGCTGCATCCCAGGTGACGGTGAAGGGCTTCGCCTCGACGATTCCCCCATCGAAGTCCGTGATGACGACCCCATCGCGCGAGATCTGGACGACCTGGTCCTGGCCGAGCTCCAGCGCCTCTCGGGTGTGCGCGACGAAGGCCGCCACGTCGGATGCGAGGAAGTTCTCGCCCTGGCCCAGTCCGACGACAAGGGGTGAGTTGCGTCGCGCCGCGACGACCACGTCGACGTCATCGGCCACGACGGCGACGAGCGTGAAGGCGCCTTCGAGCTGGCGGCAGGTGCGCCGCATGGCCTCCGCCAGATCGCCGTCGGCGCGCGGCAGCTCCGCCGCCAGCAGATGTGCCACGACCTCGGTGTCAGTCTCCGATGTCAGCACGACCCCCGCCGCGGCGAGCTCATCCCGCAGCTCCGCGAAGTTCTCGATGATCCCATTGTGGATGACTGCGACCCGACCGTCCTGGCTCACATGCGGGTGAGCGTTGACGTCCGTGGGGCCACCATGGGTCGCCCAGCGGGTGTGGCCGATGCCGATCGTCGCCGCCTCGAGCGGATCCTCGCCCAGGAGAGACTCCAGGTTGGCCAGCTTCCCCGCCTTCTTGCGCACGTCGAGCCGATCACCGGTGACGACGGCGACCCCCGCGGAGTCGTATCCGCGGTACTCGAGGCGACGAAGGCCTTCGACGACCACCTCGAGTGCCTGCTTCTCCCCGACGTAGCCCACGATCCCGCACATGGGAGCCAGGGTACGCGGCCCTTGGTCCGGTGGTGGGCCGACGCTCTCGACCGGGCGAACGCCAAGGGGTCCACCGATCGGCGGCCGGCACTGTCACACCGTCGCGCTGAGTGGTCGCTATCGCGAGGAGTTAGCAACCATTCAGAGAGGCGGTGCGGGGAGCCCCCTAGAGCGACAGGGACGCGCGGACCGATGCGGCGATCGCCTCGGCAGCATCGCGAGCAGCCTCAGCGGTGGGTGCCTCGACCATGACCCGCACGAGGGGCTCGGTGCCGGAGGGGCGGAGCAGGACACGGCCCGACGCGCCCAACTCCGCTTCGACAGTCTCGACGACCGCCCGGATCTCGGCACTCTCAGCGAGGCGAGACCGATCGACACCATCGACATTGATCAGCACCTGCGGGAGCCGCGTCATCACTCCGGCCAGGTCGCGCAGGCTGAGCCCGGTCTCAGCCATCCGATCGAGCAGGGCCAGGGCCGTGAGTACGCCGTCACCGGTAGTAGCGCGGTCGAGGATGACGACGTGACCGCTCTGCTCGCCCCCTAGGGCATAGCCGGCCGCACGCATCTCCTCCAGGACGTAGCGATCACCCACTGCTGTGGACACGACGGCGATGTCCTCGCCCCGCATGGCGATCCGGAATCCGAGATTCGACATGACAGTCGCCACGACTGTGTTGTGAGCCAGGGTGCCCCTATCGCGCATGGAGAGGGCGAGTATCGCCAGGATCTGATCACCGTCGATCACGTCACCTCGAGCGTCGATCGCGAGGCACCTGTCGGCATCGCCGTCATGCGCGATGCCGATGTCGGCCTGATGCTCCATCACCGCTGCGGCCAGACCCCCCATGTGCGTGCTGCCGCAGCCCTCATTGATGTTGAGGCCGTCCGGCGTCGCATGGATCGCCACGACCTGGGCCCCGGCACGGCGCATCGCTTCGGGGGACACCGCTGAAGCGGCACCGTTGGCGCAATCGACCACGACCCTCAGCCCGGTCAGCGGTCGCTCAACGACGTCGAGTACGTGCTCGATGTAGTCCTGCGCAGCCGAGGGCAGCGTGCGGACGCGTCCGACAGCAGACCCGGTGGGCCGATCCCACGGCTCGTGCAGGCGCGCCGCGATGGCATCCTCTATCGAGTCGGGCAGCTTGAATCCGTGGGCATCGAAGAACTTGATGCCGTTATCGGGCATCGCATTGTGCGATGCGGACAGCATCACGCCGAGACTCGCACCGTGCCGCTCGGTCAGATAGGCGATGGCCGGCGTCGGGAGGACCCCGGCAAGGAGTACGTCGATTCCCGCGCTGGCGAGGCCCGCCACGACAGCGGCCTCGAGGAACTCGCCACTGGCTCGCGGGTCTCGCCCGACGACGGCGACGGGCCGGGATCCGTCCGCCGTGAGTTGACCGGCGTCACCGAGCACATGGGCAGCCGAGGCAGCCAGGGCGAGGGCAAACTCGGCGGTGAGATCGCGATTGGCGAGTCCCCGCACACCGTCGGTGCCGAAGAGGCGACCGCTCACGGTGGTCCGATCAGCGCTTGCTGTACTGAGGCGCCTTGCGGGCCTTCTTGAGGCCGTACTT
>JAULZJ010000218.1:0-4777 GCA_032117435.1 Candidatus Nanopelagicales bacterium
GATGCCGATGAGCCGCGTCTGGGAGACATCGTGCGGCCCGAGGATTTCGCCCTCGACGGCACCCCGCTCATCTCCTATCTCTCCATGCTGAGCGATCTCCCGGAGGGCGATGCCGTGGGCTTCGCCATCTGCCGTGGTCTTTTTGCCCCGTATGGTGCCGATCTGGCGCTCGTCTACGCCGCGCGGCCGGACGGCCGCACACTTGACCTGGTCGCCTCCTACGGCATGGGACGACGGGAGAACGCCGTCTATGCCCGCACGACAGCCGATATGCATCTGCCCGGCGTGGAGACCTTCCGCATGGGCACCGAGAAGTGGCTGACCAAGGCGCAGGTCGCTGAGATCTATCCAATGGCGGCGCCGTTCTTCAGGAGCCTTCCTGCCGACGGCGAGATGGCCTTCCTGCCACTGCGCCACCGTGGGGCACCGATTGGCTTCGTCGTACTCGGCTTCTCCGGCTCGATCGAGCGCACGTGGCATCTACGCGCCATGGTCGATGGCCTGCTGAGTGCCACCGTGATGTGGGTCCTGGCGTCCTCAGCTCTGAGAGGTACCGCCAGTTCCAACCTCGCGGTGGTCGCGCCCCTCGACATCACGGCGCGTCAGCGCGAGGTGCTCGTGCTCATGCGCGAGTCTCGGAGCAATCGAGAGATCGCCGAGGAGCTCGGCTTTAGCGTCGCCACCATCAAGGCGGATATCACTGCCCTCGGACAGCTTCTCGGGGCGAGCGGTCGCGCTGAGATCCTCGACAGGTCCAAGCGCGCCGGACTCTAGGTCGGCTCGGGGACCTCTAGGGTATCGACGCGCCCGGGTCGTCGTGAACGGCGCAGCGCGTCGGTGGAGAAGACGGCCAGCGCGACCCAGATGAGGGTGAAGCCGATCCACTCGCCGGTGTTGACCGAGTCACCGAAGACAGTGATGCCGAGGATGAAGATCACCGTGGGCGTGGAGTACTGCAGCACTCCGAGTGTGGCGAGCGGTAGGCGATTGGCAGCGGCGGCGTACCACATGAGGGGAATCGCCGTCACGGGCCCTAGCAAGGCCAGCAGGACCCCCATGCCCCAGCCGCTGTTAGCGACGGCGGCGCTGCCCTGCACCTCGAAATAGCCGAGCGCGATGCCCGCGACCGGCAACAGGACAAGTGTCTCCACGGTCAGGCCGGGGACCGCATCCACGCCCGCCAACTTCTTGAGCAGGCCGTAGCTGCCGAAACTGAAGGCGAGGATGAGGCCGATCCAGGGTGCAGCCCCTTCGGCGAAGCCGATGATGACGACCCCGATGCCAGCGATCGCCACCGCGGTCCACTGGGGCGCGTTGAGCCGCTCACGCAGGATGACGACCCCCAGTGCCACGGACAGCAGGGGGTTGATGAAGTAGCCGAGTGCGGCCTCGACGACCTGGTCCGTGGCGACGGAGTAGACGTACGTCGTCCAGTTGATGGCGATGGCCACCGAGGCGAGAGTGAGCAGGCCGAGGCTCCTGCGGTCGCGCATGGTGCGGCCCACCTCGCGCCAACCACCGCGGATCACGACCAGGAGGAGCAGGCAGAAGACGAGGGACCACACGATGCGGTAGGCAACGACCTCGATCGGGTTGACGCTGTCGAAGAGCGAGAAGTAGAGCGGGAATGCACCCCACAGGCCATAGGCGGCAATGCCGAAGAGAAGACCGGTGGAGAATTCGGATCGCCGCGGTGTGGTCAGGAGACTGTCCAGGTGTCCTTGCCCCGAAGCAACGCGGCGAGATCGCCCTCCCTGGCCTCGCGCACCCCGGCGACCTGCTCGCGCACGAGACGGTCGTAGGAGGGACGCTGCACGTCGCGGAAGACGCCGATGGCCGTGTCCTGGAGGGAGTGCACGTGGGCTAGGCGCGACAGGGCGAAGGCGAGGCCGGGATCCGCGGCGTGGGAGTCGAAGACGATAATGCGCGACTCGTCGACGGCGTCGGCGTCTGCCACAGCGAGATGTCCGTCGTCGCCCCGGACGACGACCTTGTCGCGGTCCTTGCCGAAGCGCACCTGCTCGCCGTCGACGAGCCGGATGAGGAAGTCGTCGCTGGTGCCGGCATCCTTCAGGGGCTCCCATGCGCCATCATTGAAGATGTTGCAGTTCTGCAAGATCTCCACGAGTGCGGTCCCTTCGTGTGCCGCAGCCCGCCGCAGCGTCTCCGTCAAATGCTTGCGGTCGGAGTCCACGGTACGCGCCACGAATGACGCTTCGGCCCCGAGGGCGATAGACACCGGGTTGAAGGAGTAGTCGAGGGATCCGAGCGGCGTGGACTTGGTGACCTTGCCCGTCTCCGATGTCGGCGAGTACTGGCCCTTGGTCAGCCCGTATATCCGGTTGTTGAAGAGCAGGATCTTGAGGTTGACGTTGCGACGAAGTGCATGGATCAGGTGGTTGCCACCGATCGAGAGCGCATCGCCGTCACCGGTGACGACCCATACCGAGAGATCGGGCCGGGTGATGGCGATGCCGGTGGCGATGGCCGGCGCGCGTCCGTGGATGGAATGCACGCCGTAGGTGTCCATGTAGTAGGGGAATCGGGATGAGCAGCCGATGCCGGAGACGAAGACGATGTTCTCCTTGCGCAGGCCGAGCTCGGGGAGGAAGCCCTGCACCGCGGCGAGGATGGCGTAGTCACCGCAGCCGGGGCACCAGCGCACCTCCTGGTCGGTCTTGAAGTCCTTGGCGGTCTGCTTCTCGTCCGTGCGGGGGACGAGGGCGAGTCCGGGCATGGGCAGGTCGGTGGCGGTCATGGCGTCACAGGCTCCCGATCACGTCGGTGATGGTCGTGCTGAGCTCCTCGGAGGTGAAGGGCAGCCCGCGCACGGTGTTGTAGCCGATCGCATCGACCAGGAATTTCCCGCGAATGAGGAGGGCGAGCTGACCGAGATTCATCTCGGGGATGATCACGCGATCGTACTGGCGCAGGATCTCCCCGGTGTTGGCCGGGAAGGGGTTGAGGTGGCGCAGGTGCGCCTGTGCCACGGGCAGGCCTTGCGAGCGGACATTGCGGCATGCGGCTCCGATGGGCCCGTAGGTCGAGCCCCAGCCGAGGACAAGTACGCGGGCATCATCGGATGGATCCTCAACCTCGAGGGGCGGGATGCTGCGTGCAATGGCATCGACCTTGGCCTGGCGCAGGCGCACCATCCGATCGTGATTGTCCGGATCGTAGGAGATGTTGCCGCTGCCTTCGGCCTTCTCGAGGCCGCCGATGCGGTGCTCGAGACCGGGAGTGCCGGGGATTGCCCACGGGCGAGCGAGCGTCTCTTCATCGCGCAGGTAGGGCCAGAAGGAGCCGTCCTCCCGATTGGGGCCGGTGGCGAAGTTTGGGTCGATCTCGGGAAGTGAGTCCAGTTCGGGGATCTGCCAGGGCTCCGAGCCGTTGGCCAGGTAGCCATCGGAGAGGAGGAAGACGGGTGTGCGGTACGTGACCGCGATGCGCGCTGCCTCGACGGCGGCGTCGAAGCAATCGCCCGGGGAGCGTGGTGCGACGATCGGGACGGGGGCCTCGCCATTGCGGCCGAACATCGCCTGGAGCAGATCGGCCTGCTCGGTCTTGGTCGGCAGACCCGTCGACGGACCGCCGCGCTGCACGTCGACGATGATGAGCGGCAATTCCAGGGACACGGCGAGGCCGATTGTCTCGGACTTGAGGGCGACACCCGGGCCCGATGTTGTCGTCACGCCGAGCGATCCGGCATACGACGCGCCGAGCGCCGCGCCGATGCCGGCGATCTCGTCCTCGGCCTGGAAGGTGATTACGCCGAAGTTCTTGTGCTTGCTCAACTCGTGGAGGATGTCGGAAGCGGGTGTGATCGGGTACGACCCGAGGAAGAGTGGGAGGCCTGACTGCTGCGATGCCGCGATCAGACCGTAGGCGAGTGCCGGGTTGCCCGTGATGTTGCGGTATGTGCCCGACTTCATCGGCGCAGGCTTGACCTCGTAGCGCACCGAGAACGCCTCGGTCGTCTCGCCGTAGGACCAACCGGCCTCGAAGGCCGCGATGTTGGCCGCGAGGATCTCGGGCTTCTTGCTGAACTTCGCCTCGAGGTAGTCGATCGTGCCCTCGGTGGGCCGGCTGTAGAGCCAGCAGAGCAGGCCCAGGGCGAACATGTTCTTTGCTCGCTCGGCATCCTTCTTGGAGATGTCGAATCCGGACAGCGCCTCGACTGTCATCGAGGTGAGAGCCATGTCGTGCACGGCGAAGGCGTCGAGCGAGCCGTCCTCGAGAGGGTTCGACGTGAAGCCGACCTTCTCGAGATTGCGCTTGGTGAATTCGTCCGTATTGATGATGAGGTCGCACCCAGCCCGCAGATCCCCGATATTGGCCTTGAGGGCGGCGGGGTTCATCGCCACGAGCACATCGGGTCGATCGCCCGGAGTCATGATGTCGTGATCGGCGAATTGGAGTTGGAAGGCTGACACGCCAGCCAGCGTGCCGGCTGGCGCGCGGATCTCCGCGGGGAAGTCCGGCAGTGTCGACAGGTCATTGCCGAGACCCGCAGTCTCCGACGTGAAGCGATCGCCGGTCAGCTGCATGCCGTCGCCCGAGTCTCCGGCGAATCGGATGACCACACGACCTAAGGGCACGACCGACTTGGTCTGGGTGCTCACTTTCACCTCTTCGTCGACGGGGGCCACAGGCCTGGACCATTGTCCACCCAGCATCTCGCTCCTGCCGGGCGGCCGGTGCCGACGCGCGGGACAGGATTCGGCGGGCTATTACGCTGGCGAGATGGCCCGGGAGCAGCGCGTGTACGGGGTGGCCG
>JAULZJ010000219.1:0-7585 GCA_032117435.1 Candidatus Nanopelagicales bacterium
CTCCCGGTCACACCCGCGCCGCGCACCAATCCGATCTACGCCCGCCTGGTCGTGATCATCGTCCTCACCACCGTCGCGCTCGCGGCGTCCCTTGCGTGGGCGATCGGCAGCTACTTCTCCCGGGAGCGCGAGCCCGTGTCCCTGAACGAGTACTTCATCGGCTCCTGGGGAGTCCTTGTCTCCGGTGAGCGGCCGCCGGATCAACTCATACTCCTCGCCCTCGTGGGCATTGCTGCCATCGCACTCATCGCCCTGTCCTTCGAGGCCGTGACCTCGCTGATGACGATCAGCCCGCGTCGCCGATACCTCGAGGCCCTGCGTGGTGATGTCATCGCGCCTGAGACCGGTGCCCGCGTCCGCGTCACCGTCCTCGTGCCCGCGCATAACGAGGAGCAGGCCCTCCCCGTCACACTGCAGGCCCTGGCCCAGCAGACCCGTCTGCCCGATCGGGTGATCGTGGTAGCGGACAACTGCACCGACCGCACGGCCGCGATCGCCCGGGACATGGGCCACGAGGCCTTCGAGACCGTCGACAATGAGCACAAGAAGGGTGGCGCGCTCAACCAGGTCCTCGCGCGGCTTCTCCCCGTCTCGGGATCGGCGGACGTGATCCTGGTCATGGACGCAGACACCAGCCTGGGACCGCGCTACATCGAGGCTGCCACGCAGCGCCTGGAGTTCGATCCCGAACTTGCCGCGGTCGGCGGAGTCTTCTACGGCGAGCCGGGCGGCGGCATCCTGGCGCAATTCCAGCGCAATGAGTACACCCGCTACAGCCTGCAGATCCGTCAGCGTCGCGGTCGCGTATTCGTGCTCACCGGCACAGCGACGATGTTCCGTGCCGAGGCCCTTCTCGACGTAGCCGCCGCCCGGGGCGTGTACATCCCCGGTGAGCCCGGCAAGGTCTACGACACGGCTGCGCTCACGGAGGACAATGAACTCACGCTCGCGCTCAAGTCACTCGGCGCGACCATGGTGTCGCCCCCTGAGTGCTACGTCGTCACCGAGATCATGCCCACCTGGCGCAATCTGTGGAAGCAACGCCAACGCTGGCAGCGCGGGGCACTGGAGAATCTCTCCGCCTATGGCTTCACGGGTGCCACGATCCGCTACTGGGGCCAGCAGGTGGGCATCGGCTACGGAACCGTCGCCCTCAATGCCGCGATCGCCCTCATGCTCGTCACGTTCCTCGCCGTCGACACCTGGATCTGGTTTCCGTTCTGGACCACGGTGGGCTCGATCTTCCTCACTGAGCGCGTCGTCACCGTCTGGCGCGGTGGGTGGAGGGCGCGACTACTCGCTGCAGCCTTGATTCCCGAATTGCTCTACGACGTATTCCTCCAGGTCGTCTTCGCCAACTCGCTGTGGAACATCAGCACCGGCCGCGAGGCGCACTGGGGCCACGTCGAGCACGCGACGGCCACGACATGAGTTCCCTCACCGGTGTCCCCGTCATCGCCGGCATCGTCCTGCCGGAGAGCATCCTCACAGCACCGTGGTTCGGTGCCTTCACGCTCTTCGTCGCCTTCAACACGATCATCTACCTCGGGCTCACCCTGGCGAAGTTCGTGCCATGGCCTTCCCAGGTGCACCCCAGCCAGGTGCGGGCCCTGATATCCCACGCCGAGGAGGAGACCCCCATGCCACGCCGCCTACCCGAGCGCCAACCAGCCGACGACGACCTGCTCGCGAGGCTGCGCGGAGCCGCCGCGGTCCAGACGATCCCCCTCGCGCTGGGCCTGGTGGGCGCACTCACCGTCATCGTCGGACTCATCAACACCGTGCTCTACCTCTCGGAGGTCGGTATCACGGTGATCATCGGCCCAGGGTTCGGCCTCCTGCTCATCATCGTGGCCCAGGTACTTGCCCGTGCCCCCATTCCCGCCCGAGGAATGATGTGGACATGGACCCTGCTGATGGTCCTTCTCGTCGCAGAGACGTCGTGGCGTGCATCGGCCCTCGACAGCGCCGTCATCCTCACTTACGCCGCTGTCGCCCTGACCGTCGTTGCTCCCATCAGCCTGTCGTGGCCCACCGGAGTTGCGGGCACGGTGCTGGGCATCGTGCCCATCGTCATGGCCGGTGCCGCGGTGTCGCTCGTCGACACTCTGTCCTGGTCGATTGCCGCCGTCACGGCCGGACTTGCGAGCCTGGTGCTCCTCCAGCTGCGTCTCACGGGCATCACGCGCCTAGCCGCGGAGCAGGCGCGAGCGCAGACGCTCGCCAGCACGGATCCGCTGACGGGGGTGTTCTCGCGCACCGGCATCCTCGCCCTCGCACCTTCCATCGCCCAGACAGCCCAGGAGGCGGGGACCGACGTCGGTGTCGTCGTGTGCACCATCCCCGACCTCGACGAGATCAACGCCGACTACGGCTTCGCCTACGGCACCCAGGTTCTCGGTGCGACCGCCCGAGCACTCAGCACGTCGATGCCAAGCGGCGCGCTGGTCGGGCGGTGGGGAGGGCATACCTTCCTCGCGGTGGTCGGCGGCCATGCCCCCGACGGTGCACGGTTGCACGCGGCGATCACCGAGGCACTCGAGCACAGTGGTGTCGCGCTGGGCAAGAGATCCATCACCGTCCGCGTGGGCTGCGCCTCGGGAGCGCCCGGCACCGTCACGCTCGAGGAGCTCGTCGCCCAGGCGACTGCGAGCGCGAACGTCTAGCACTTCGCGCAGGTGGGCAGTCGTCGCGCGAGGCCCCTCACGGGCGGGCGCCCGCGCCCCATTCCAGCAGGGATAAACGGTCGGTTTCGCGCGTTCAGACCCCCTGAATCCGCCGTTTCTCCCGCTTAGCGGGAGAAACGGCGCCTAGGCGCCCGCGGCGACCTTCAGCGCGGTAGCGCGATCCGTGCGCTCCCAGGTGAAATCGGGGAGTTCTCGGCCGAAATGGCCGTAGGCCGCCGTGGGTCGGTAGATCGGCCGCAGCAGGTCGAGATCGCGGATGATCGCCGCGGGGCGCAGGTCGAAGACCTCGAGCACAGCCTCCTGGATGCGCTCATCGGGGAGCACACCGGTGCCGAATGTCTGCACGAAGACACCAACCGGGTGGGCCTTGCCGATGGCGTAGGCGACCTGCACCTCACAGCGTTTGGCCAGTCCCGCGGCCACAACGTTCTTGGCCACCCAGCGCATCGCGTAGGCCGCGGAGCGATCGACCTTGGACGGATCCTTGCCGGAGAAGGCCCCGCCGCCGTGGCGGGCCATGCCACCGTAGGTGTCGACGATGATCTTGCGACCGGTCAGGCCCGCATCGCCCATGGGACCGCCCACTTCGAAGCGACCCGTCGGATTGACGAGCAGTCGGTAGCCATCGCTGGGCAGGTCGATGCCCGCGAGGATGGGCTCGACGACGTACTTGCGCACCTCGGGCGCGAGCTGCGCCTCGAGGTCGACGTCTTTGGCGTGCTGGCTGGAGACGACGACCGTGTCGACGCGCACCGGCTGACCAGTGTCGTCATACTCAATCGTCACCTGCGTCTTGCCGTCGGGGCGGAGGTAGTCGAGCGTGCCGTCCTTGCGCGAGGCCGTGAGCTGCTCGGCCATGCGGTGCGCGAGCGAAATGGGCAGCGGCATGAGGGTCGGCGTCTCATCGGTGGCGTAGCCGAACATCAGGCCCTGATCGCCCGCTCCCTGGCGATCGAGCGGGTCGGTGCTGTGCCCCTCGCGTTCCTCGATAGCGTCATCGACGCCCTGCGCGATGTCCGGCGACTGGGCGCCGATGGAGACCGAGATGCCGCACGAGTCCCCGTCGAAGCCCTTCTCCGAAGAGTCGTAGCCGATGTCCTTGACGACATCGCGCACGATGCCCATGACATCGGCGAAGCCCTCGGTCGTCACCTCACCGGCGACATGAACCTGGCCGGTCGTGAGGAGCGTCTCGACGGCCACACGGGACCTCGGGTCCTGGCCCAGCAGGTCATCGAGGATGGCATCGCTGATCTGGTCGGCCATCTTGTCGGGGTGACCCTCGGTCACCGACTCCGATGTGAAGAGTCGTCGTGCCACGCCTGCACCTCTCTGCCAGGGGCCATCGCATGCTCAGCCCGCGCTTGTCCGCTCACGCGGACCCAGTCCTCACCCGGGGCACCCCACCGCGACTGCCGAGGGTTGCCGGCCAGCGAGCCGGGGCTTGGCGCTGGCGCTCTTGACGCGGCGACCTTACCGGATCACGCGTACCTCAGTCGTGAGGGTGCCCGGCTCGGCTGGCGGATCGGATCAGGAGCCGGGGAGGAGCTTGACGATCTCGTCGAGGATCGCGTCCGCAGCCGCGGACTTGCGCCCGATCACCTCCGCGCGCACGCCCCCGCCCGCGGCCAGGACATGCACGCGGGTGTCGTCACGGCCGAAAACGCGCTCGCCGCCCACATCGTTGACGACGAGGAGATCGCAGCCCTTGCGGGCGAGCTTGGCATTGCCGAGCTCGAGGAGCTCGGAGTCCTCGGCGGCAGTCTCGGCGGCGAAGCCGACGATGACCTGGCCCTCCGGGCGGGCGGCCACGAGGTCGACCAGGATGTCGGGGTTGCGGACGAGTCGCACCGACATGGGCTCGGTGCTGTCGGACTTCTTGATCTTGGTGTCGGCGACGATCTCGGGACGGAAGTCGGCGACGGCTGCCGCCATCACCACGACATCGGCATTCGCCTGTTCGGCGAGCATTGCCGCACGCATCTGCTGGGCGGTGACGGCGGTGACGACGCGGACCCCGGCGGGGACGGGCGACTCGACGGCTCCGACGATCGCCGTCACCTCGGCCCCGCGGGCGAGGGCGCGCTCGGCAAGGGCGAAGCCCTGACGGCCGCTGGAACGATTGCCGAGGAAGCGAACGGGGTCGAGCGGCTCGCGGGTGCCGCCGACCGACAGCAGCAGTCGTCGTCCGGTGAGGTCGCGGCGCACCGGCTCCAGGGCCTCGAGCACCACGCGGGCGATCTCCTCGGGCTCCGGCAGGCGTCCCGGGCCGGAGTCCGCCCCCGTGAGCCGGCCGACCGCGGGCTCGATGACCTGCACTCCCCTGCTGCGCACGGTGGCGACATTGGCGCGCGTGGCGGGGTGCTCCCACATCTCGGTGTGCATGGCCGGTGCCATGAGGACCGGGCAGGTGGCGGTGAGCAGCGATGCGGTGAGGAGGTCATCGGACATGCCGGTGGCAGCGCGTGCGATGAGATTGGCACTGGCGGGCGCGACGATCACGAGATCGGCCCAGCGACCCAGGCTGACATGCGGCACGGCAGGCACGTCCGACCATACTGAGTCGCTGACCGCATGACCGGAAAGCGCCTCCCAGGTGGGGGCACCGACGAAGCGCAGGGCGGATGCGGTGGGCACGACGCGGACATCGTGACCGGACTCGCGCAGGATCCTCAGCAGGGTGCAGGCCTTGTAGGCCGCGATGCCCCCGGAAACGCCGAGAAGGATGCGTGCGCTCAGGTGAGTTCTTCTTCCACGACCTCGACTGCGACCTCGGCCGCAGGATCGAAGGGCTCGGAGGTGAGCAGGCCGGCGTCGATCTCGCGCATGGCGATGGAGAGCGGCTTCTCCTGCACGTGGGTCTCCACCAGCGGGCCGACGTACTCCAGCAGGCCCTCGCCGAGCTGGGAGTAGTAGGCATTGATCTGGCGCGCGCGCTTGGCGGCGTAGATCACCAGGGAGTACTTCGAGTCGGACTTGGCGAGCAGGTCGTCGATGGGCGGATAGATGATGCCCTCGGGGCGTGCGGACGCTGACATGATCGACCTCTCACGGGTGGCTGGTGCGGGCAGTCTACCCCCCCGCTCAGGCAGATGCCCCCGGCGCGGCCTCGGCGAGGAGAGCCAGGATCTCCTCTGCCGCCTGCTCGACGGACGCATTGACGACCCTGTGGTCGAACTCCCCCTCGGCCGCTAGCTCCACGCGCGCCGTGGCCAAGCGGCGCTCGATCCCGTCGGCAGCCTCGGTGCGCCGGCCCTGCAGGCGCTCGACGAGCACCTCCCAGGACGGCGGGGCGAGGAAGACCAGGATGGCTCCCGGTGCGCTGTCGCGCACCTGCCGGGCACCCTGCAATTCGATCTCGAGCAGCACATCGCGCCCGGAGGAGAGCGCATCGTCGACGGGTGCGGCGGGAGTGCCGTAGAGATGCCCCGCGAACTCAGCCCACTCGAGGAGCTGGCCTCCGGCGATCATCTGCTCGAAGCGGTCGTGATCGACGAAGCGATAGTGGACACCGTCGATCTCGCCCTCACGCGGTGCACGGGTGGTCGCGGACACGGAGAAGTGCAGGTCCGGTCGCTGCTCACGCAGCCGCGACACCACACTGGACTTGCCGACGCCGGAGGGACCCGACAGCACGAGCAGCCGGCCGCGGGACGATCGCACTTCACCACCTTCGAGCGCGGCGATCAGGGCCGCGACCTGGTGCTCGCCGAGTCCACGGAGCCGACGCGACTCGGCGATCTGGCACTCGGCGAGGACGCGCGCTGCCCGCGCGGACCCGATGCCCGGGCAGGCTTCGATGAGGTCGCGTGCGCGCATGCGCGCGATGGCCGGATCGTCGATCCTCTGGTCGAGGATGGCCCGCACCGATCCTCCTCCGGCGAGGTGGTGCTTCACCTCGGCTCGGCGACGCCGGGCCGCGAGGGCGAGCGCGCGCCCCCGGGCGCGGGCATCCTCATCGAGCGCGGGACGCTCAGCCATCGACGAGGTCCCGAACGATCGACTCGGCTGCCGCGCCTGGATCGGGCGCACCCGTGATGGGGCGACCGATGACGAGCAGATCCGCGCCGCGTTCGATCGCCTCCCGCGGTGTCGCGATCCTGCGCTGGTCCCCCGCCGCAGCACCGGCGGGGCGCACTCCCGGAGTGATCAGGGTGACATCGCGACCGGCAATGGCCGCGCGCACGTCACCCACCTCCTCGGGGGAGCACACGATGGCCCGAGCACCGGCATCGACGGCGGCGAGGGCGAGACGCACCGCCAGGGCACCCGCGCTGTCGATGCCCGGACCCAGCATGCCGAGCGCTCGCAGGTCTTCAGTGGACAGCGAGGTGAGGACCGTGACCGCGACGACGCGCGTGTCCGGCAGCGCCTCAGCTGCCGCGGCGACCATTGCGGGACCGCCGGATGCATGCACGGTCAGGAAATCCGGTACGAGGTCTGCCACCGCGCGCGCGGCACCCGCCACCGTGGCCGGGATGTCATGCAGCTTGAGGTCGAGGAAGAGAGCGCACTCGGGTGCGGCGTCCCGCGCCGCGGTCACCGCGGAGCGGCCATCGCGCAGATAGGTCTCGAGACCGACCTTGAGGGTGCTCACATGCGGCCCTACCGCGCCCGCCCAATCGGCGAGCGTCGCAAGGTCGGGGGCATCAAGGGCAACCGCGATGGGAGCGCGGCTCACACCCACTCCGGCAGGTCGATGTCGTCGTGCTCGCCTTCCGGCTCGGCGTCGTGCTCGCGATGGGCGTGGGACACGACATCGCGCAGTGAACTGAAGCCGCGGGCGGCCGCGATGCTCGCCAACTCGCCATGGATACGTGCCGGCGCGGAGGGATCGTGGAAGACGACGGTACCCACCGACACCGCATCCGCCCCGGCGAGGATGAACTCGAAGGCAT
>JAULZJ010000220.1:0-1769 GCA_032117435.1 Candidatus Nanopelagicales bacterium
ACTCCGCATCCATTCCCGCCGCCTGCTCGGCTGCGGTGAGTGCTCACGCCGTCGCCCGCGGGTGGCCCGACGCCCCGCGACCGGTCGCCGCCGACGATCTCCTGCCTGAGCGTGCACTGGCCGGGGATAGCCGGGCTCGCGAGCAGCTCATCGCGGAGTTAGGCCCCGTGCTCGAGGATCCCGACCTGCGCAGCACCCTCGAGGTTCACCTGGAGCGACAGACGAGCCTTGAGGGCACGGCGCGCGTGCTCTTCGTGCACTCCAACACGGTGCGCTATCGGCTCAGGCGTATCGAGGCCCTGACCGGGCGATCCCCGGCGGATCCCCGGGACGCGCTCGCCATGCGCCTCGGCCTGATCTTCGCCCGATTGTAGGATCCCTACAAATCCGACGGGGTGACATTGGCGGGCTCCGCCGGTGGCCCTCCCCCCACGCCGCGAGAGAGTGACGCACGTGCTGGTCGTTGTCGCCCCCGGACAAGGAGCCCAGGCTCCCGGCTTCCTCACCCCCTGGCTCGACGTTCCCGGGGTCCAGGCGCGGCTGGAGTGGCTGTCGGCGGTGAGTGGGGTGGACCTCGTCGAGCACGGCACGCGATCGGACGCCCAGACCATTCGCGACACTGCCGTCGCCCAGCCGCTCCTGGTCGGTGCTGGACTCGTCACTCTCCTCTCGCTCTTCCCCCACCCAGCCGAGGCATTCAGTCGCGTCGCCGTCGGCGCGGGGCACAGCGTCGGCGAGATCACCGCTGCCACCGCTGCAGGTGTGCTGAGCGCCGAGCAGGCCATGGTCTTCGTTCGCGAGCGAGGCAATGCGATGGCCGCTGCGGCTGCGCTCACCGCAACCGGGATGAGCGCTGTCCTGGGCGGCGATCCCGACGAGGTCATCGCGGCAGCAGCCACTCACGGTCTCACCCCCGCCAACATCAATGGCGCAGGCCAGATCGTTGTCGCCGGTGCCATCGACGGGTTGACTGCCTTCGCTGACACTCCACCGGACAAGGCTCGCGTGCGCCCCCTTGAGGTTGCTGGCGCCTTCCACACCGACCACATGGCCCCCGCGGTCGATGTCCTGGCGCGCCACTCTCGCTCCATCTCGACGCACGACGCCCGGATTCACCTGCTGTCCAACGCTGATGGCCGAGTGGTCCACGACGGTCGAGATGTCCTGGCGCGCCTCGTCGCGCAGGTGAGTCGCCCGGTCCGCTGGGACCTGTGCATGGCCACCATGGCCGATCTCGGCGTCACAGGCCTCATCGAGATTCCGCCGGCAGGCACCCTCGCCGGCCTCGCCAAGCGGGCGCTGCCCGGTGTCGAGACGGTGGCACTCAACACCCCCGATGACCTCGACACCGCTTGGGCGCTGGTGGAGCGCCACGGGGTCCCGAGCCCGATCGACGACGCCCCCACCTGGCGGCTCGTGGTCGCGCCGATGAAGGGCATCTTCCACCGTGCAGATCCCAGCGTCGGTGTCGGAGATCCGCTTCCACGCAGGGCCGAGATCGGTCGCGTGAGCAACCTGCGCGACACCGTCGAGGTCACGGCCCCGCACGGTGGCACCATCGTCGAGTGGATCGTCGAAGACGGCGACCCGGTCTCCCCCGGCCAGCCGCTCGTGCGTCTTCATCCCCATCACGAGGAGGTCACCGCATGACCGTGCGCATCCAGGGCCCGGCAGGAGCGCCGTATGCGCGCATCCTCTCCGTGGGTAGCTATCGGCCTGAGCGAGTCGTCACCAATGCCGAGGTGTGCGAGCGTATCGACTCCACCGAC
>JAULZJ010000221.1:0-14072 GCA_032117435.1 Candidatus Nanopelagicales bacterium
TGCTGGGCGAGTGCGGGGGATCGGGTGCGGACATCCTCGCGGCGGTCCTGTGGGGAGCGGGTGGTGACCTGCGTCCTTGGTTCGGCACGACGCCGGGTGTGAACCCCGGGATCAATCCGACCCCGGCATCGGTGCTCAATCTCTCCCTCGGCGGGGAGTCCACCTGCGGGTCGATCGCCCAGCAGATCTTCAATGAGGTGCGCGCGCTCGGCTCGACGGTGGTCGTCGCGGCGGGGAATGAGTCGACGACCGTTGCGGCATCGTGGCCGGCCAACTGCCAGGGAGTCGTGTCCGTGGGGTCGAGCACACGTTCAGGCGCCCTGAGTGGCTTCAGCAATTACGGCACCTTCCCCGGCCAGCTGACCATCAGTGCACCGGGCGGTGGCATCTGGTCGACGTACAACACTGGCTCGACCGTCCCCGTGACGCCCAACTACGCCTCGGTCAACGGCACATCGATGGCGACGCCGCATGTGTCGGCCGGCGCGGCGATCCTTTACGGATTCGGGGTCAGGCAACCCTCCGCGGTCGAGTCCGCGCTGAAGTCCTCGGTGCGCCCTTTCCCATCGGGGTCGAACTGCGATGTCGTGCGATGCGGGGCCGGCCTGCTGGACGTGAGCGAGTTGCAAGCTTTCGCGCCCAGCGGTGATCCGGGAGCGCCGACGAGCGTCGTCGCGAAGGTCGGTGACGGCCGGGCGACCATCAGCTGGACGCCGCCGAGCGAGACAGGCGGGTCCGATCTCGTGTCGGCGACCGCGGTGGCGAGCCCCGGCGGCGCATCGTGCACGACAGCCTCGACATCCTGTGAGATCACCGGTCTGGCGAACGGTACGGCGTACACCGTGTCGGTGACGGTGACCAATGCCGCAGGTCGCACCGGGCCCGCGGCTGTGTCGTCACCCTTTACTCCGACTTCGGCCACGGTGCCGGGCAAGGTGAGCGGCTTCAGCAAGGGCAAGTACGCCGGATCGTCGCCGAATCTGCGCGTGACCGTGAGCTGGCGTGCGCCGGCCGATGACGGTGGCTCACCGATCCTGCGCTACCGCGTGAGATACGGCGTCGGGGACAGCTGGAAGCCGTGGGTCAGTGTGGAGCCGCGGTCCTATCGGCTGACGGGCCTGCGTGCGGGCAAGAAGTACACGGTCCAGGTGCGTGCGGTGAATGCCGTCGGCAGAGGAGAGAAGGCGTCGTACTCCTTCACCACGCCCAAGGGCTAGCGACGCTTCTTCTTGGGCTTGACCGTGATCTTGGGGGTCGCAGCACCCGTATTTGCCGGCCGGCAGGACTCCAGACGGGCCCAGGGTGGACGATGAGTGCATGACGCGCCGATGGATCGCGACCATGGCTGCTCTCACCGTGCCCCTGGGGCTGCTCGCCGTCCCACCTGCCGCGTCGGCGCGGCAGGTGACGCCGGAGATCGTCAATGGCGAGCCTGGCGTGCCTGGCGACTTCCCCTACCTTGCGTCGGTCCGGTCATACGTCGGGTCGTCGTACTACACCTGTGGTGGCACCTTCGTCTCATCGACCAAGGTGGTGACAGCCGCCCACTGCTTCTTCGATGAGGATGGGCGCCGGCTCACCGACGTGCGTGTCGGTCCGGCTGAGGGCACGGGGCAGCCGTCGTCGCGGGTGACCGCGAGTGTCGTCGACGTGCATCTTGATTACAGCCCTATCACCCAGGTCAACGACATCGCGGTGATCACGCTCTCGAGGGCGATCCCCGGTGTCAGCGTCGTGTCCATTCCGACGGCCGTGCAGTGGCAGGCGCTCACCGAGGGCGGCGACTCCGTCCGCTCGGCGGGCTGGGGCACGACCTCATCGGGGGGATCGGCGTCCTCGCAATTCCGCGTCGCCGATCTCACCGTGGTGCCTGATGCGAGGTGCGGCGACTACAACTCAAGCTACCCGGTGGGATCGGTGACCTACCGCGGAATCGGCTCGAGCTTCGACGAGGCGACGATGATCTGCGCAGGGGGTGCGACGTCGACCGGGTTGGCGATCGACGCATGCCAGGGCGACTCCGGCGGACCGCTCGTGGCGGGATCGACGCTGGTGGGCATCGTGAGCTGGGGCAGCGGTTGCGCAGGCTTCGATGACGGGTCGCCCATTCGCTTGACGCCCGGTGTCTACACGCGTCTGGGCACCTACCTGCCGTGGCTCGCCGAGCGGGGGATCGGCCCATCCCAGCAGGCGACCGCGCCGGGTGCGCCGACAGGCGTATCCGCCGTCGCGACATCGACTACGACGGCCCGACTCACGTGGACGGCCCCCGGTGACGACGGTGGATCTGACATCACTGGCTACCAGATCGAGGAGAGCCTCAACGCAGGTCCCTGGCGCGTGGTGGGACCGGCGAGTCCCACGTCAACCGCTGAGGACGTGATCGGCATGATGCCCGGTGCGACGTACCAATTCCGCATCGCAGCCATCAACGCGGAAGGCACGGGGAGCTACTCCCAACCCAGCGCACCGCTCACCATGCCGACGGCAGAAGTCAGCCTGCCGGGCAAGGTGAGTAGCTTCACCAAGGGCAAGTTCATCAAGACAGGCCGGACCTACAAGGTCACCGTGCGCTGGGCGCTGCCAGCGGCAGACGGTGGCACATCGGTGACCGGGTACGTCGCACGCGTAGGCACGGGTGGACGCTGGTCGACCTGGTCGAATGTCGACAGCGCCGTGACAGTCGTCACAAGCCTGAGGATCGGCACGCGCTACACACTCCAGGTGCGTGCGGTGAACGAGCGGGGACCCGGCGCCATCGCGTCGTATGCGCTCACGACGCCCAGGAGGTAGGACTAGATCCCGGGCGGGCCGGAGATCCGGCCGAAGCGCTCGAGCGCGCTCTCGGGCTCCGGCAATGCACCGGGATCGATGTCGGCCACGTCGATCTGGGGTGCACCCCACTTCTCCAGCGTCGCGGCGATCGATCGGCGGGCGCCATCCATCTTGCGCGCGATCATGCGCCGGGCTGCCCACTCGGTCTCGTTGTGGCGCAGGGCTTCCTCGATCGCGTCAGCCTGCTCATCGGTGCACGCGAGGCCATAGGAACGCTGCAGTCCGAGGCGCGCCTCGATGCGGTAGTCGTGGCCGCGGCGGATGAAGGTGCCGGGCTTGGAATTCATACCGTTCTTCAGATCGACCGTGGCGATGACGAAGCTGGTGATCGGACGCCAACGCGTCTCGCGCGGCACCATCGGGGGGCGTGTGTTGGGCGGACCCATCCAGTAGGGCGGCTGGATCACCATCGAGTAGGCGTACTTGTTGACCGGGTCGTCGTGGTGCACCACCATCAGGTGCCGCATCTGCCCGTGCGGGAGCGCGGGAGCCTCGCTCGGCTCGGCGACGAGCAGCAGCTCGTGCTCGGGATCCATGGCCTCGGGGTTGTCGCGCCAGCGCCGCCAGAACTCTGTGCGGAAGGGGACGCCGAAGTACGCACCACCGGAGACACCGAGGTGCTCCAGTGCGGGGATGCCGACGAAGGGGCCGGGGACCGTCGACACATCGAGCGCGACGTTGGCCCCGAGGCTCTCGCCCATGAGCACGACGCGCGGGCGGCGCTCCGCGGGGATCGACGCGAGCCGCTCCTGGATCGCCTCGAGGACATAGCGGGTAAGCATGACCCCGTCCATCGTCTTGGGCATCGCCAGTGCGCTGGGCACTAGTGCGTACTGCGGCACGACGGTCGCGCAATTTCCGCGCGTGAGGTATTCGAGTGCCTCGATGATCGTGTAGTTGACGTAGCCGACACCGGTCGGACTCGCGACGCAGATGAGCGAGCGCTCGAAGCCACCGCAGGCCTCGAGATCCGCCACGCCCCTGATGGCGCGCTCACGCACATCCTCGGTGGTCTCGTATCCGCAGACGACGCGTACGGGATCGACCGCCGGCTCGCCCATGACGGCGGTGATCTGATCGTGCGTGAGCGTCATGGTGACGAAGCGGCGACCCTCCTTGCCGATCGAGTCGAAGGGCATCTCGCTCGTCGGACCAGCCGACACGTGCGGATTGGTGGGGGGAGCGGGGTACGCCGGCTCGATGATGTCATCGCGGCGCTCGAGTCGGTGCGTGATCCTGCGCAGGGCATAGGCACCGGCCAGTCCCATCGCGCCGAGGATCGCGGCGTGTGCGACGAAGCCACCGGCCGCGCCGGGATCGCGCCGGATCGCGGCCTTCATGAGCCGTTGCAGTCCGTGGGCGGCTACCTGCTCGGCCACGACGAGGGTGCCCAGGCCCACGAAGCTCGCCACCCCGATGCCGGTGGCGGTCATGAGCGAGCGCGCGTTGACGCCCTCGACCCGGTGGTTGTCGGGATTGACGTTGCCGTACTTGTGGGCGCGGCGTACCGCGAAATAGACATTCCCAGCAGCGATCGCCGCGCCGGTGAGCAGATTGGGCACGAGGGTGGTGTCGAGTCCCGGCTTCAGGTGCAGTCGCTTGTGGAGTACGTCGTCCCACAGGGACGCGGCACCACCGGAGATGCCGGCGAAGGCGATCTGGCGACCCGCGGCGTACGCGATGGCGGCTGCCGGGTTGTCGGCTGACGCCTTTGCCGTGGCGAAGGCGGTGGCGTAGCCACCCACGATTGCGCCCGAGGCGACGATGACGCGCGCTGTCGTGCCCGGGCGCGTGCCGGGGATCGATGCGACTGCCTCGAGTGATGCCCAGGTGGTCGCGGTGAGCTCGTAGTGGATTGCGGCGGTGACCCCGGTGGCGATGGCCTGGTCGATGGGCGAGCGCGGGAGCAGGCCCCGGGCGAGCGAGCCGGCCACGCTCCAGGCCGCGCCGATGACCCCCGCCTGGGCGGCGGTGTCAGTGGACCAGCGTGATATCCACTCGGGGCGCTTGAGGGCCATGGATTGAGCGTAGTCCGATCCCATGAGGCCGTGAATCGATCCCGATTGGGGTCGGAGGACCCCAATTTTGCCCTAGGCAGGACACGCGATGGGTCGGGTGCCTAATTTGGCCCCCGTCACACCGAGGGTCGAGGGCAGGAGGCGCGGGACATGGGCGGGGAACTGGTCCTACGCAGCGACATCACCCGGCGCGGCTTCCTGGGTGGACTGGCCGCGGGCGCCGCTGTGCTGGTCGTCTCGTCGCCGGCCCGGGCCATGCTTCCTCGCGATGGCGAGCCGATGCCGACGATTGTCATCCGCCGCCGCGAGGACCTGCTCCGCCTGACCATCACGCCGTTCAACATGACTGTCGACAAGGCGACCGGTCGCGTGACCCCCAACGGCGACAACGGCATCCTCGTGGTCAACTTCGGTCCGCAGGCGGTGACGGAGCAGGCGGTGGCGGCCGGTCAATCCGTCGCCCGCAACGCGGCGCCGGCGCGACTGGCGGGTGACAGCCAGTTGAGCTTTGTCGTCGACGAGTCCGTCGCGCTCACCCTCTCGTCGTTGCTCGCGTGGGCCGAGCGCGCCCCCTTCATCCACGAGCTCGGCCGATACCTCGACGGTGAGGTGCTGCCGTCGAATATGAAGGTGTATTCGCAGCCTGGCGAGTTCTATACCCGCATCGAGATGCCATGGTGGCTGTGGCTGTCACCGCACCGGATAAGTGCGTGGACCGAGCAGCGCACGCCGAAGACCGACGCCGGGCGCACGGAGATCTTCCATACGCGCTTGGCGGCGAACGTGCCGGGCGAGGGCTTGACCGAGGATCCGACGTACCGCACTCTCCGCGGTCTCTGGATCCGCGACCCGAAGGCGACCGACCTCCTGAACAACCCGAACACCCAGATCGCCGAGGGCCAGCCGGGCCATCCCTGGACGATGATCCCCACCCCGCGCGATCGCGCCGACATCGTCCGACTCACGTCGCGGACCGGCAACGACCAGGTGGGTGGCAAGGCCGCTGCCATCAAGGCCCGCGTCGCGCTCTCGCCGCTCGGCGGGCAGCTCGTGGCCGAGGGCTCATGGGACGAGCCGGGTGTCTCCTCCTTGACCGCATGGCAGCAACGCATCTGGCAGGGCCGTGACACCTACGCCAAGGTCGTGCGACGCGGCTTCCTCTACCCCTGGGGCTTCAAGGCCGCGCAGGTCGAGGAGGGCGTGCGTGTCTTCCGCGCCGACCTGGGCGGCACGATCCGAGCCGTCTGGGAGAAGCGCACAAGCATCACGGTGACCGAGCCGATCATGGATCTCGGCGACACGGCAGCGGGCACCGATGCGGGCAAGCGAGCAGCGCTCTTCAGCTCGGTCACATGCCTGACCCTGCAGACCCCGCCACTCGTCATCCCGGGCAATCAGGCGCCCGTGGGCGCCGAATGGCGGGACATGAGGGTCTACACGCCCAAGGTCGCGACCAAGACGGGGACGGTCGCCTTCGAATTCGACCTCGTGGGGGTCGATGCCGACGGCAACGAGGTGGAATTCTCCCAGCCGATGCTCTTTGCCCAGGCGAAGGTCGCCGACGCGCGAACCACCCGGCCGAGCCAGCGCCGCACAGCGGACGGCGCCTTCAGTCGCGCCGACCTCACCGATCCGAACTTCACCGAGGACGGTGCGGCACAGCTGCGTCGCTACTACGAGAGCGTGCCCTACGCCGACAAGGTGGCGAAGTTCGGTGGCAAGGCCGTCGCCTACGCCGCGAACCTGTTCAACGAGGTCATCTCCGACGGTGGCGAGGTGCTGTCGGAGGGTTTGAAGTCCGCCCAGACGTCGCAGTCCACGTCGAGCATCGTCTTCGGCATCGCCAACTCGGTTCCCGGTGGCACCGAAGCGCTCAAGCTCGTCCAGGGTGGAGTTGAGGACCTGCTCGAGGAGTACGTCCCCAACAACTTCCCCATCATCAACGAGGCCGTGGTCTACCTCGAGGACACCGCGCGCCTGGCCGAGGAAACGGTGTCGGCCGTCTTGAACTACCCGCGGGAATACCTCGAGAACGCCCTTGATGAGGCGGTGAACAAGGGCCAGGTCTACCTGCAGGCTGCTGAGGGCGCGGCCAATGAATTCCTCATGGATGCGGCAAGGGCAGGCGGCATCGCCTCGGCGAACATGAACGTCGCCGGCCTCAGTCGCACCCTCGGCAATGTGTACGGCGACGCCATGGCGTTGAAGTCGCTCGCCGCAGACGGCCGCATTACGCCAGGGGAGGCATTCAAGGCCCTGGAGATCCTCGGCGGTGTCACGCTCGCCGACCTCATCCCCAACCCCTACCCGGGTGTCGACGCGGACGGCAAGCCCACGCCTATGGCGCTGAAGATCGAGTCGACGTTCGAGGACACCGGCATGGACACGGAGCGCTCCGTGACCCGCATGTCGATGACCATCGACAATTCGATTCCCTCGAGCGACGGCACGAAGATCCTCAGCCCTACGCCGGGCTCCCTCGCCGATCGGCTCATCACCGTCGACAAGTCCCGCCTCCTCATCGACCTGCAAACCGTCGTGCCCACCGTCTCGGGCGCCGCGACGTGGAAGGTGCGCGGCGAGTTCAGCGACTTCATCGTCCATCTCGTGCCGGTCGACGGCCTGGAATTCGTCAACGTCGACGTCGAGCGCATCCTCTTCACCGCGGGAAGTGGCAAGAGCCCGGACGTCGATGTCAAGGTGCGAGAGGTCGACTTCAGTGGACTTCTCACCCTGCTCAAGAAGCTCGCCACCTTCCTGCCCTTCGGCGACATGCTCGTCATCGAGGTCGATGGCTCGGGCATCACAGCCGGCTTCATGGTGCAGCTGCCGTCCATCTCCCTCGGCGCCTTCGCACTCGCGGGCATCGGTGTCGGCGGTCAGATCGCGATCCCGCTGGACTCCGGCCCCGTGCGCTTCGGCTTCCTCATGTCCCGGCCCGAAGACCCCTTCAGTCTCACCATCACCGGCCTCGGCGGAGGCGGATACCTCGACCAGGCCCTGGGGCTCAAGGGCATCGAGCGCCTCAGCATCACCGGCTTCGTCGCGGCCGAGGCGAAGGTCGACTTCGGTGTCGCCAGTGGCGGCATCACGGTGCGAGCAGGCTTCACCTTCGCCATCGGGCCGCTCGATCCGCCGGTCGAGGGTGTCGACGAGGGCCTGGCGCTGACGGCGTTCGCCAGCCTCAACGGCAACGTGGATGTCCTTGGCATCGCGAGTGCGAGCATCGACGTCTACATCGGCCTGTCGGTCATCGTGCCGGCAGACCTGCCGGACTACGTCATGCTCAACGGCGAGGCTCGCGTCTCGGTGCGTGTGAGCGTCGCCTTCTTCTCCGAGACCGTCAACTTCAGCGCCCGCCGATCGATCAAGGCCACCTATCTCGAGCTTCCCGACGTGCCGGATGTGCCGAGAATCGCCGCGCGTAGCAGCGAGGAGATTCCCGTGGCGACCTTCGCCGACGCCTGGAGCAATCGGGCGTGGGCCGAATTCTGTGGAGCATTCGCATGATCCTCGAGACGATCCTTTTCACCGCGCTCCCGACGTCACGCAAGGGCAACGAGCTCTTCGCATCCGTGCTCGTGTCGCCGCAGCTTGGCGGTGAGGAAGGCAGTCCGAAACGCCTGCCGCTGTCGCGCTACCCCGACTTCCGCGACGGCGAATGGGCCCGCGTGCTCGCGAGTATCAACTGGGAGTTCGTGCTGCGCTGGACGGTCGACGACACCGATGAGGACTTCCTCCCCGCGCAGCGCATCTCGCCTGATCCTGATCCCGAACTCTTCGCCGTGATGTTCCCAGGCGATATGCCGGTGGATCCCTTCACCTTCCGCAACCCCGCGGATGCGCAGATCGTGTCCTACCCGGCCGCTCGGGTCGCCGGAGACCTGAATCGCCTTCAAGAGGCCGTCGCGCGTCGCTCGCCTGAGGAGCGGCCGATGCTCGATGACCTGGTGTCGAAGAGCGCGAACGACCGCTCTGACACGGGCAAGTACCCACTCAACGGCTTCGTCCTCGACGAGCAGCGGCGAGCGAAGTACCGCCTCGAGATCGATCAGATCCTGGCAACCAGCGGCGTACTCACGGTCCCCTCCGCCGGGGCGGAGGGGACCGCGCGTTCCCTGGCCATGCTCGAGGAGATGCTGCGCCCGAGCGCCTCGGCCGGTACGGCGCGCAAGCCGCTGTGGCCCGACCTGGACTTCCACCAGGTCGTCTCGCTTCTGCAGTCGCATCCCAACCTGCTGCGTCGCCTCGGCCTGCTGGTCGATCTGCGCATCCCCATCACGCGCATCCGGCGCAACACCGGGAATCCTCGGGTGTACCCCTACATCGACTGGCCGCCGGCGTATGACCCCGACAAATTCGGTCGAGACATCACCACCGCCTTCCCGCGCGTGCGCTCGACGCTTGGGGTGGGCTACTTCCGTCCGGCACCGCGCAAGTCCGATCTCACCGACACAGGCTTCGTCAACCTCAGTTCGGCCGTGGCCATCACGAGCACGGTCGAGTCCGAGGCCATCGGCACCTCGGTCGAGGCCACCGGCACGGCCCGCATCTGGGCGAAGGATCTCGAGACCTTCGCGACGCCCGACCGGCGCGCGATCCCGGCGCGGCACTCCGCCGGCGTCGAGATCGTGCGCCCAGACGAGGCCAAGCGCTGGAAGGAGCGCATGGCCGCGACCCTGGGGCTGCGCGACAAGATGGCCACGGGCGATGACCTGCTCCTCGATGCCGAGGACGTGCTCATGGGCTACCGGGTCGACATCCGGCGCGCGGGAGAGAGCACGTGGCGCAGCCTGCACCGCCGCCACGGAGTGCTCACGCCGTACGTCGGCATCCGAGCCCAGTCGCCTATCGATCTCGGTGATGACGAGGGCTGGAGCGAGACGGCGGCTAGCGCCAATCCCGAGGACGAGGTGGACGGCGAGCTCACGAAGATCCGCGTTCGCGAGACTCTCGCCCAGTGGGCGGGGTGGAGCCTGTCGCTGCCGACGCCGGGCGACTCGCTTGACTCCGAGGACAGGCCCAGCCCCGCGCCGACAGCGGAGGACGGGCCCGACCTCCTCGCGAGCATGCACGGCACGATCGACTACACCCCACCCGACAGTGGCGCGCAACTGCCGACCCTGCGCTTCTCCCGCGCGCTGTACGAGGCGCGGATCCGCTGGGTCGATCTCGCGGGCAACTCGGTGCCGCCGGACGCAGGTGGTGGCTCGATCCTCACCTTCCCCTATCTGCGCCACGATCCGGTCAACTCCCCGGACGTCTTCCTCGCCGCCGAGCCGGCATGGTCGGAGGCTGTCGACGTGCTCGTCCTCCGCACAGGCAATCAGGCGAGCAGCGCGCGCAAGAGCGCGAAGCGCTGGCTCGCTCCTCCGCGCAGCGCGGCGTTCTTCTGCCTGATGCACGGCGTCTTCGACGACTCGAGTGGCAGGCCGCAGCCGGGCATGTACGCGACGATCGCCGGTCGCGAGAGCCAGGAAATCTCCGGTGAGCCAACTGAAATTGAGAACGTCGTCTACGTACCCAGCGATCCCGGCGCTGTTCCCTACCTGCCCGATCCGCTCGCCGATGGCCTGCTCATCCGCGGACTGCCGAAGCCGGGCGCGCGCTACGACGGTGAGTTGTCGGCCAGCTACCGGGGGACGTGGCCGAGCGTGGAGGTCGCGAGCATCGAGGCGCGCGTGGGTCAGCGCAATGCGGCGAGCGTCACCGGCGACCGGGTCGTCGTCGACCTCGAGCCCGGTCGAGTCGCCCACCTGCGCGTCTCGCACTCGCTCACCTCCAGCGGCCTGGCCCTTATGGACCTGTGGCGCCGCATCCAGGGCTTCGGTAACGAGACGAAGGCACGCAAGGGCGCTTACTGGCAACTCACCCCCGATCGCACGCTCGTCGTCGTGCACGCGGTGCAGCGACCGGTCAAGGCGCCGCAGTTCGTGCGGAACCCTGCGGCGAAGCGCTGGCGCGCTACCCGCGATGCCAGCCAGACCGCGGCCGAGCTGCGCGGATCACTTACCGTGGATGCGCCGTCGACGGAGTCCGTGGACATCACGGGTACGCGCACCTATGCCGTGGACGGAGGTCCGGGCAGCGAGCCGCCACGTGTGGTGGTCGACGCCGACATGGGCGTCGTCGGCACCGTGGGCATCGCCGATCCAGCACCTGGAGGTGGTGAGCAGCGGGTCGACAATCTCGTCGTGCGCGCGGCGTTTGCGGATACGACGCGGCAGGAGGTCACCCTCACCGCCGAGGCGAAGTCGCGCTTCGCGGAATACTTCCGCAAGACGATCTCGGCGTCCGCCGCCGATGGCGGTGCCCGTCTCAATGGCGGACAACCCGTGGTGGCTGGCAGCACACGGGTGACCTACACGACCTTCGACGGTGACTTCCGTCCGACAACGCGCGTCGCACCGGATACGGCGTACTCGGTCGACGTCACGACGGGCGTACTCACGCTCATCAGCGATGCCGAGGAGCCGATCCCCGGCAACGCGGTCATGTCGATCTCCTTCATCCCCGGTCCGATCACGAAGTCCAGCACTGAGTCGTCCGTGCCTGCCTCGCTGCGGCGGGGCACCATCACCGTGCCGAGCTCGGCTCGCCCGCTCGCGCCGGTCGCCGAGTGGATCCTGCCTGCGTTCACCTGGACGGGTCCGAGCGGCAATCAGCGCACGAGCACACGGCGCGGAGGCTGGCTGCGCATCTACCTTGCCCGGCCGTGGTTCAGCTCCGGTATCGGCGAGGAGTTGGCCATCGTGCTGCAGCCGGCCAACTCGAGCGGGGGACGCAATGATGCGCGCGATGCCCTCGTCACGCAGTGGGCCCTGGATCCCATCACGACCGGTGGTCAACTGCCGGGTGGCAGTCGGCAATTCCCCAAGGCGCAGCACTTCGACTCCCGTCTCATCGCACGAAATGTGCGGCTGGCAGAGATGGACGCGGAGGTGGACATCGTGCGCTACCGCGTGGGCAACCACGACGCCCGCGGCGTGATCAGCGGGTACGACGAGGACCGGGACATGTACTTCGTCGACCTGAGGATCGACCCGGCCGAGGCCTACCGGCCCTTCGTGCGACTCGCACTCGCTCGCTACCAGCCCGCGAGCGTCGATGGGTTGGAGCTCTCCGCCGTCTCCTTGGTCGATGTCGTACAGGTCGAGCCTGATCGCACGGCCAGCGTCGCCATCAGCGGCAGCGGGGCCAAGGCATCGGCCAGCGTCACCCTCTCGGGCCGGTCGTACACCGGCAGCGAGCTCGGCTCAGGTCCGGGCAAGGCGATTGCGATTCTCGAGCGATACGACGGCCCGACCGGACCGAAGGATGTGCCGTCGGCGTCGGCCGCGTGGACGCAGATGCAGACGGTCACGATGAGCGGGCGCGTCCAGGGCAATGGCGCCGCTACCTGGACAGGGCGCCTCACCGTGCCGGGGAGCCGGCCGGCCGGGCGTTATCGGATTGTCGTGGAGCAGTACGAGCTGCTGCGCGTCGATGGCGAGGCGACGCCTTCCAGCCGCCTGTCGCAAGCGGCGAAGGAGCGGGTCACCGGCGAGCGGCTCGTGCACCAGGACATCATCGGAATCTGAGGAGTCGAGCAATGGCACGTGGACGCACCTGGCGGCAACTGACGATCGTCGCCGCGAGCCTGGCACTCCTCGGCGGACTGCTCGCCATCCCTGCGAGTGCCGCCGTCGAGGACGAGGACACCGGACCGGTGCGCGACCTCACCGTGAGCGCAGTCAAGAATGACCAGGGCAACAGGTACGTCGATATCACGTGGAATGAGCCTGAAGTCAGCGGGTACTTCTCCAGCGTGCGGAAGTACCGGGTCGTGTACTCCCATGACTTCCGTCCGCAGAACACCTATGTGCTCTCCACTACCCTGCGCGAGGCCACGCTAGACCGCCTTCTCGTTGGCCGGACCTATACGGTGATCGTGCAGGCCGACGCGGGTGATGGCTGGGGCCGGGAGGCATCGGTCAGCTTCCGAGTGGGTGATGCCAATAACGCCCCCTGGATCATCTCGCTCGGCGACTCCTTCATCTCCGGTGAAGGCGGCCGGTGGGCGGGCAACGTCTCGGTGCCTCGTAACTCCACGGATGTGAGCCCCCGGGCCTACTTCGATCTCATCGATGGGGAGCGAGTGCCCACGTGCCATCGCTCGGCGGCGGCGCTCGTGCACATCGGCGTCGCGCGCTCGATGAACTTCGCGTGCAGTGGCGCGATCACCACGACGACCGTGGATCCCGGCGGCCGGAACTTCAAGCCGGGCATCGATTTCTACCGCGACAACACTTATCAGGTGCGCCTGCCCAATGGCGAGCAGGCGGTGGGCCAGGCTCAGATGCTCCAGGACTTTGCGCGCGGCAAGAGTGTGAAGGCCGTCGTTCTTTCGATTGGTGGCAACAACTTCAACTTCAGCGGCATCGTCACCGACTGCGTCACCGAGTACATCAATCCCATCAATGGTGAGCCATGCAGTCAGGACGCGGGGCTCCTCGCGGGTCTGTCCGAGGCATCTCAGGAGCAGCGCGTAGAGGAGATGGCCGATGCGATGCGCAGGGTCATGGGTGCCATGACCGGGGCCGGCTTCAACCGTGGCGAGTGGACGCTGATCTATCACATGTACCCCAAGCCGATCGCGTCCGGCGCGGACATGCGCTACCCCGAGACCCTGAGGCGTCAGACCACGGGTGGCTGTGGCTTCTTGGACGTGGATGCCGATTGGGCGCGAGACGAGGTCGTCAGCGTCATCAACAGCGCGGTGATTCGCGCGGCCCGCGAGGTGAAGCAGGAATTCCCCGATATGCGGATCGTGCTGATGGATACCACCGAGGCTTTCCGGGGCCATGAGCTGTGCAACAAGAATGTCTACCGAGTCAAGACGAACACGTCAGAGGATCGCGACGGCGTCCAGAGCTGGAGGAACGCCAAGGCCGCGGACAAGTCCGAGTGGGTCAAGGAGATCGAGCTTGCTCCCACGGGTGACGCCACGCTCAATGAGGGCTTCCACCCGAACTACTGGGGTCAGTTGGCCCTGCGCAACTGCATGCGGCAGATGTGGAGCAAGGGCACCATCAGCAGTGGCGGCCGCTGCACACCGCTGAGCGGCATGAACAGGTACCGCGAGCCCAACATGCAGTTCACGAGGGACTCCTCGCTCACGCTCCTGTGATGACCGGATAGTGCTGACCGATTACCTTGTGACACTCGCATGTGACGCGT
>JAULZJ010000222.1:0-5164 GCA_032117435.1 Candidatus Nanopelagicales bacterium
AGGTCATCTACACGGGTGAGGATCTCGCCTTCGCTGGCGCGACCATCATGCGCTCGCTGACCGCCTACCAGGTCGCCCCCGGCGACGCTGAGGGCACGACCCTCGTCCCCGATATGGCGACCGACACCGGCACTGCCAGCAATGAGGGCAAGACTTGGCAGTTCACGCTGCGTGACGGCATGAAGTGGGAGGACGGCAGCCCCGTCACCTGCGAGGACGTCGCGTACGGCGTCTCGCGCCAGTTTGATATCGGCCTCACCGAGGGTGGGCCTACCTACGGTGTGAGCTACCTCGACGTCCCCACCGACGATGAGGGCAATTCGGCATACGCTGGCCCGGCGGATGGCACCGGTCAGGAGCTGTTCGACAAGGCTGTGGTCTGCGATGGTCAGACGATCACCTTCAACCTCAACCAGCCTGTGCCGGACTTCAACTACGCCGTCACCCTGGGCTTCAGTGCCGTACCGGCCGCGATGGCTGCGGGTGTGGAGTACGGCGACAAGCCGATGTCCAACGGCCCCTACAAGATCTCCGAGTACTCGAAGGGCAAGGGCGGCAAGCTCGTCCTCGTCCGCAATGAGAACTGGAGTGCGGACGTCGATCCCTACCGCAAGGCCTACCCCGACTCGTGGGTAATCAATTTCGGTATCGAGGAGTCCGTGGCCGATCAGCGTGTCATCCAGAGCTCCGGCGAGGATGAGTTCGCCATGGTCCAGGGCCTCACCACGGCATCGCTCCCGGTCGTCTTCGAGGACCCCCAGTACGAGTCGCGTCGCATCGATGCCTTCGATCCGTACACGATCTACGCGGCTATCAACGTCGAACTCATCCCGGATGAGAAGTGCCGCCAGGCCATCGGCGTCGCCCTCGATCGCGAGGCTCTCCTGCTCAACGCCGGTGGCACCTACGCCGGAGAGTTCGCAGACGGTGTCGTCAAGCCCAATATCGGCATCGACTATGCCCCCACCGGTCTGTGGGATGAGCTGCTCGGCCAGCCGGTGCCCGGCACGGGCGATCCGGAGTTCGCGAAGAAACTGCTTTCTGAGGGACAGAACTGCCCAACCGAGATCACCTACGACTACGCGCAGTCCGATGACGGCGACAAGGCGGCGGCGATCTGGGTCGAGTCCCTTGCCAGGGCCGGCATCACGGTGAAGCCGAATCCGATCGAGCGCGGTCAGTACTACGGCGTCGTGTACGAGAACGGCAACGAGATCATCACCGGTGGCTGGGGTCCGGACTGGCCCAACGCCTCCACTGTGATTCCGCCGCTCTTCGTGCAGGGCTGGAACCTCTCGCGCGTTGACGATCCGGCTTTCGCGGAGAAGGTCCAAGCCGCCCAGGTCGAACTCAACCGCGAGACCCAGGCGACCAAGTGGCATGAGCTGAGCAAGGAAGCGGCCCAGAAGATGTGGGTCGTGCCCACGCGCTTCGGTCGCGACCAGCGCCTCGCCGGCACCAAGGTGGGGCCGATCTTCAGTTGGTCGGCGTACGGATCATTCCCGTACCCGATCATGTACGCCGCTCAGTAATCAGTCAGTGGCGTGGGGTGGAGGCATCTGCCTCCACCCCACGTATGACCGGATCAGTGGGCGAGCGTCACGCGCATTGCTCATGGGGAAGGAGGAGACATGGGCGCCTACGTCGTACGACGAGTACTCATCATGGTCCTGCTCCTCCTACTCCTCACCCTCACTGTCTTCGTGCTCTTCAGTCTGCTGCCGGCGGATGTCGCGCGTCTCACCTGCGGCAAGGTGTGCACCGACCAGACGATTGAGCTCAACCGAGCGAGACTGGGCTTAGACAAGTCCATCTGGGAGCAGTACTGGATCTTCCTCACCGGGCTCTTCATCGGCCGCACCTACGGGGTGGGAGAGGGTGCCATCGTCTGCGAGGCCCCCTGCCTGGGCTTTTCCTTCACCAAGACGGAGCCGGTCCTTCAGCTCATCCTCGACCGCCTGCCCGCGACGATCTTCCTCGCGCTCGGCGCCTTCGTGCTCTTCCTCATCGGCGGTGTCGCCATCGGGGTGTACAGCGCCCTGCGGCGCGGCCGCTGGCAGGACAAGACAGTCATGGGCATCTCGCTCGTGGGGTACTCCCTGCCGTCCTTCTTCATCGGACTCGTCGTCATCTACTTCGTCATCATCCGCTGGAAGGTCCTGCCCTTCCCGCAGTACGTCCAGCCGTGGGACGACCCGGTCCGCTTCCTGCAGACAATGATCCTGCCCTGGCTCGTCCTGGCGGTCCTCTATGCGGCGTTCTACACCCGGCTCACTCGCAGTCAGATGCTCGAGACACTCAACGAGGACTACATCCGGACCGCGCGAGCCAAGGGCCTGCCCGAGCGCGTGGTCGTCCGCAAGCACGCCCTGCGTGCGGGACTCACGCCCATCGTCACCGCCGCGGGTCTGGACTTCGCCGGCCTCCTGGGCGGAGCCATCATCCTCGAGACGATCTTCAGCCTGCCGGGCCTGGGCAGCCTCGCCGTCTCCGCAGTCCTCGACCCGGATCTCGCGATCCTGGTGGGTGTCACCCTGATCACGGCCGTCTTCATCATCGTCGCCAATCTCGTCGTCGATGTCCTGTACGCCGTCATTGATCCTCGGGTACGGCCGTCATGACCGCCTTCCTCGAGGTAGACGACCTCTCCGTGTCCTTCCCTACTGAGGACGGCGTGGTCAAGGCTGTCTCCGGGTCGTCGTTCTCCGTCGCGCAAGGTCGCACACTCGCCGTCGTGGGCGAATCGGGCTCGGGCAAGAGCGTGACGGCGCAAGCGATCATGGGCCTGCTCAATCGCAGCTTCGCCGACATCAGCGGCCGCATCGTGCTCGATGGCACGGATCTGCTCACCCTCGACGATGACGAGGTGCGGCGCATGCGGGGGTCGACGATGGCGATGATCTTCCAGGACCCGCTCTCTAGCCTGCATCCCTTCTATCGGATCGGCGACCAACTCTCCGAGGCCGTGCGCGTGCATAACAAGGTCAGCAAGTCCGAGGCGCGCGCGCGTGCGATCGAGGCCCTGGAGCGGGTGGGGATCCCCTCGCCCGACAAGCGCGTCGACGACTATCCCCACCAGCTCTCGGGCGGCATGCGCCAACGCGTCATGATCGCCATGGCCCTCATCAACTCCCCGAGCCTGCTCATCGCCGATGAGCCCACGACGGCCCTCGATGTCACGGTGCAGGCCCAGATCACCGAGCTCATGTCCGAACTCCAGCGAGCGACCGGGACGACGCTCGTGATCATCACCCACGACCTCGGCGTCGTCGCGGACATGGCCGACGAGGTATGCGTGATGTACGGCGGGCGGGTCGTGGAGTACGCACCTGTGCGCGACATCTACTACGCACCGCAGCATCCGTACACCCAGGGGCTGCTCGCATCCGTACCCCGATTGGCGACCGATCGCGTGGACCGGCTCGATCCGATCCCGGGCAATCCGCCGTCGCTCATCAACCTGCCGTCCGGCTGCGTCTTCCATCCGCGCTGCGGACACCGTGCAGAGGTTCCTGGCGACCGGTGCCGACTCGAGGAGCCGAGGCTCATGTCGGTCGCCACGGACCACCTCGTGCGATGCCACCTGGCGGAGCAGGGGGGTGCGCGGTGAGCGAACGCGTCCTGGAGGTCGACGATCTCCGCGTCTACTTCCCGCACAAGTCGCGCGGGGTCTTCCCGCGGACGATCGGGCAGATCAAGGCGGTCGATGGCGTGAGCTTCGACCTTGGATCGGCCGAGACCCTGGGTCTGGTCGGGGAGAGCGGCTGTGGGAAGTCCACGACGGGCCGCGCCATCCTGCGCCTCGTCGACCCGACCTCCGGCCAGGTGATCATCAACGGGACCGATGTCGCCGGGCTCTCGCGGCGCGCGCTGCGGCCCGTGCGCCAGCAGGCCCAGATGATCTTCCAGGACCCCTACAACGCCCTCAATCCTCGGCAGACGGTCGGGGCGATCCTGGCGTCGCCTTTCCGCATCCAGAAGGTCGATCCACCCGGCGGCGTCAAGCAGGCCGTCCGCGAACTCATGGACCGAGTGGGGCTGAACCCCGAGCATGTCAACCGCTACCCCTATGAGTTCTCGGGCGGCCAGCGCCAGCGCATCGGGATCGCCCGCGCCATCGCGCTTCGCCCCAAGCTCATCATCTGCGACGAGCCCGTGTCGGCCCTGGACGTGTCCATCCAGGCTCAGATCCTCAACCTTCTGCAGGACCTGCAGTCCGACTTCGGTGTCTCCTATCTCTTCATTGCGCACGATCTCGCGGTCGTCCGCCAGATCGCGCAGCGCGTAGCGGTCATGTACCTAGGCCACATCGTCGAGAACGCCACCCGCGAGGACCTCTTTGCCCAGCCACTGCACCCCTACACGCACGCGCTCATGTCGGCGGTGCCGGTGCCGGATCCACGGGTGCAGCTCGAGCGGGAGCGCATCGTCCTCGGCGGCGACCTGCCGAGCCCGCTCAATCCGCCCTCGGGATGCGTCTTCCACACGCGGTGCTTCATCGCCCAGGAGCGCTGCCGCACGGAGAAACCGGAACTCCGCGAATTCGCCCCGGGCCACACGGTGGCCTGCCACTTCCCCATCACTGAGCCGCTGGTCGGGGGCGTGATCCACGGTCCCGACGCCGGGCTCGTCGAGCCGGACGAGGGCGAATCCGGCTACTTCAGCGAGACCATCACCGATCTCGGCGCCGTGGGCACGACCCGCCTCGACTCCGGCGAGCCGGGCCACGGGATCTAGCGCTCACCCGAGTGCGTCGGCGAAGAAGTCCACCTCGGCGCGCAGGAGATTCTCTGCTACGACCTCCTGCGGGGTCATGTGGGTCACTCCCGTGAGTGGCAGCACAGCATGCGGCCTTCCGGCTGCGAGGAGGGCTGACGACAGCTGCAGCGTGTGGGCGACGACGACGTTGTCATCGACCAGTCCGTGGATGATGAGAAGCGGCCGCGTGAGTCCCGGTGCCAAGGGAAGCAGGGATGAGCGCTCGTAGTTGTCGGGCTCCTCCTCAGGCAGCCCGAGATAGCGCTCGGTGTAGCCGGTGTCGTAGAGGCGGAAGTCCGTGACCGGTGCACCCGCGACCGCGGCGTGGAAGACATCGGGACGGCGCAGGACGGCGAGTGCAGCGAGGTAGCCGCCGAATGACCACCCTCGAATGCCGACGCGACCA
>JAULZJ010000223.1:0-6768 GCA_032117435.1 Candidatus Nanopelagicales bacterium
GCCCGCCACGAGGATCTCCAGGCTCAGCAGGAGCACGCCGCCGAAGGTCTGGCGCATGAGTTTGTACGCCGACTCCCCGCTGCGTGAGCGCACCCAGAGTCGCAGCGAGACGAATGCCGCGAAGAAGAGTCCGATCATGAGCACGATGGCTGCAATGACCTCGAAGGTCTGGGCGACGACGAGCATCGCCTGGGTGTAGGTCTCCTCGTTCATAGAGCTGATCCCGTCACGACGACATGTCTACCAGGGCGCGCAGCTCGGCGACTGTCCCATCGACGAGTTCGCGTGGATCGGGCACGAGGGCGGCATCCGTGGCGAATCCGATCGTCACCGTGCCGGCGTAGGAGAAGACGGTGCAGGTCATGGGCTGGTCACCGGAGGAGGGGGCGAAGCCGATCACCTGGTGCACCCCGACTCCGGCGAAGGTCAGCGGGGCGCGGGGCCCGGGCACGTTGGTGAGCACGCCCACCGCCTTGTTGGCGAAGAAGTCCGTCAGCGCGGTGCTCAGTGGTCGGGGGGCGACGGAGATCCCGCGCTGGACGCCGAAGGTGATGATCGGCTCCTCGGACCGCTTGATGCGGTCCATCCGCGCCCGGGTCCGCAGCAGCCGCTCGACGGGATCGCCCGGATCGAGCGGCAGCACCGCCATGACGAGTGCGAAGAAGTTGCCGAGATCCTCCGGGAGGTTCTCCGCGATAGGGACGAGGTTGACCGGGACCATCCACTCGATCTCGCCCACGTCCTCGGCACCGCGTGCATGCAGGTATCTGCGGAGTCCACCGGAGACGGCCGTGAGGAGGACGTCGTTGACGCTGGCGCCGTGGCGCTTGCCCACGGTCTTGACCTCGTCGAGGGACACCGGGGCAGACCACGCGATCGTCTTGCGCAGTCCTGGCGTGCCGCTCCACACGGTCTGCACGGTCGAGCCGCGCAGTGCGAGCTTGGCGACAGACGCGGTCGTATTGGCGAATCGATTGTCGAGGCCCATCGCCTCGAAGACGTCGACGAGGCGTCCGGGACTACGCAGTACGTCGCCGCCGATCTCCCATCCGGACTCCAGTGCGTAGCGCGTGTCGCGGACGAGGGTGCTCGCCCCGCGGGTGACGGCCCTCGCAGCGTCGGCGATCGCCTCGGTCGCAGCGCCGACGAAACTCGACACCAGCCCCAGCGGGCCGCCCTGCGGCCCCTGACGCGCCACCATCGCCACCACATGCGGATCCGAGGTGTCGCAGAGGCTCAGCATGACCTGCGTGAGCCGGACCCCGTCGGCGATCGCGTGGTGGAATCGGCAGACGAGCGCTGATCCCTCGCGACCGTCATCGAGGGTGACCGCGTCGACGAGGGAGATGTCCCAGAGCGGCCGGTCGCGGTCGAGTGGGCGGGCACGCTGTTCGGCGAGGTAGGCTTCGAGCTCGGTCATCCCTGCCGGTGCGGGCAGTTGGACCCTGCGCACATGGCGATCGATGTGGAAGTGCGGGTCGACCTGCCACACCCAGCCGCTCTCGCTGAGGAGCGCACGCGAGCGGAAGACCGGGAATCGGTCCAGGACCCGCTCGGTCGTGGCGTGGATGAGCTCATCCCACTGCGGCTGCGCGTCGAAGAGCATGACCCCGTCGATGACCATGAGGTTGTTGGGCCGGTCCATGGTGAGCCATAGCGCATCCTGCGCGCTCATGGGCCGCTGATCGTCGGGCACGGCGCACCTCCTGCTTCGCAGGCCACGGTACGCCGACTTCCCCCTCGTGGTCCGTTGCAGGGCTCGATGACAGGATGCCGCCATGGTCGGGCCGATCTACACCCCCAGTGGGGTCGTCACGCGGATGGGGACTTTCGCCGAGACGGCCAGTGCTCGGACAGGCATGGATCTGACGTCCTATGACCGGCTGCATCAGTGGTCGGTCGAGGCGCCGGATGCGTTCTGGTCCCTGGTGTGGGACCACTTCGGGGTCGTGGGCTCACGTGCCGAGGTCGCTGCGGAGCCTGCCGCGCTGCCGGAGGCCCGCTTCTTCCCTGGGGCGATGCTCAACATCGTCGACACCTATCTGCGCCCGGTGCCCGAGCGCGATGCCGCGGATGCACCCATCGTGGTGCAGACCGCCGAGATCGGTGCCGGCGTCGGTGTCGTGGCGTCGCTCACGCGCGCGGAGCTGCTGGAGCGCGTCTCGGCGACCGCGGCGGCCCTGCGCGCCCGTGGAGTCACGCCGGGGGACCGCGTCGCGCTGGTGCTCCCCGTCGGGATCGATGCGCTCGTGGTCACGCTTTCCGCTCTCGCCGTGGGCGCGGTCGTATCCAGTGCCGCCCCGGAATTCGGCGTGCCCGCAATAGTCGATCGGTTCGGCCAGCTCGACCCGGTCGTGCTCGTGGGCACCACGTCGTATCACTGGGCCGGGCGCCGTCACGATCGCCGAGAGCATCTCGTCGAGCTCACCCGATCGCTGCCGAGTGTGCGCGCGCTTCTCGTCGTCGCGGGTGCCGACGACCTCACCAGTCCCGTGGACCCGGACGTCGTGGATGTGGCGGGCATCGCCGCGCGGTGCGTCGCCGGCAGCAATCGCATACTTCAGGTGGATCTCCTCGCGGAGGCAGAAGGTCGCCACCGTGGCGCGCCGCTGAGCGCTGAGCCGCTGCCCTTCGATCATCCCGCATATGTCCTCTTCTCCTCGGGCACGACGGGCAAGCCCAAGTGCCTCGTCCATCGAGCGGGTGGGGTCCTCGTCAAGCACCTGGTCGAGGGTGCCCTGCACGGCGACTTCGGTCCTGGCGATCGCGTGTGCTTCTACACCACCACCGGGTGGATGATGTGGAACTGGGCAGTGTCCATCCTGGCCACGGGGGCGACGCTCGTGCTCCACGACGGAGCGCCGGCGTACCCGACGACCGACGCGCTCTTCGACCTCGTCGAAGTCGCGGAGTTGACGCATCTGGGCCTCGGTGCGCGACTGCTCGACGCCATGCGCGCCGAGGGGATCTCGCTGGCCGCTGGCCGATCGCTCGACAGGCTCCGGATGGTGCTGGTGACGGGCTCACCGCTCACCGAGCCGACCGCTCGGTGGCTCGCCGACCAGCTGGGCGATGCCGTCATGCCCCAGCCCATCTCCGGCGGCACCGACCTCGTCGGCTGCTTCCTCGCCGCCACGCCGACCCTGCCGGTGTGGGCCGGGGAGCTCACGCGCCCCGCGCTCGGGATGGACGTGGTCGTGTACGACGACGGCGGCAATCCCACGACCGATGGCACCCCGGGCGAGCTCGTGTGCCGCAATTCCTTCCCGACAGTGCCGCTCGGCATCTGGGGTGATGACGGCACGCGACTGCGCGAGACCTACTTCGCCGAGTTTCCCGGTGTCTGGACCCACGGCGATCTCACCTCGCGCACCGAGCACGGGGGATTCATCATCCACGGTCGCTCGGACGCCACCTTGAACGTCGCGGGGGTGCGTATCGGCACGGGCGAGATCTACGCCGCGCTCGAGAGTGTGCCCGAGGTCATCGACGCCCTCGCCTTCGCGCAGGCGTGGGACGGTGACACTCGCATGGTGCTGCTCGTCGTCCTGGCCGAAGGCGCTGCCCTGGACGATGATCTCCGTGCACGCATTCGGTCGACCCTGCGCGAGCGCGGTTCGCCGAGGCACGTGCCCGCCGTCATCGCGGAGGTCGAGGCGCTGCCGCGCACCCTCACGGGCAAACTGGCGGAGATCGCCGTGGCGGACACGGTCAACGGCCGTCCCGTGCGCAATCGCGACGCCCTGGCCAACCCCGAATCCCTGGACGCCATCGCCGCCCTGGGAGCATTGCGGTCATGACCGCTTCCCCCGCGCAGGCACTCCTGCTCGACGTCGGCGTCGTCCTCTTCAAGTCAGCGTGGGAGATCGCCGATGACTACGAGCGGCTGCGGGGCCTGCCGCCCGGCACCGTCGTGGGTCGCGGGCCACTCGAGTGGAGCGCCCCGGACGTGACGTGGGAGCGCTACCGGCGCGGTGAGATCACCGAGCGGGATTACTGGCTGACCTTCGCCGACACGGCCGTCGCCAACGGCGCACCCCTGGACGGCCACCCGCACCTGATGCGCGCGATGTTCCAGCAGCCCGGCGTCGAGCCCGAGCGGCCCGAGGCCATGGCACTCATCGCCGAATGCAAGGCGGTCGGCAAGGCCCTGGGCATCCTCACCAATGAGCTCATGGATTTCCAGGGGCGCGCATGGGTCGAGGGGCGCCCCTGGTTCCCGGACTTCCCCGTGCTCGTCGACTCCTCCGAGCTCGGGATCCGCAAGCCCGACCCGCAGCCCTACCTCGCCGCGGCCATCGGACTGGGGCTGCCCCCCGACGAGATCGTCTTCATCGACGACAACCCCGCCTATGTGGAGGGCGGAGTCGCGGTCGGCATGCGCAGCATCCTGCTCGACGTGCTCGATCCGGCAGCGGCCTTCGACGACGCACGGGATCAACTCGGTCTGTAGGCGGCACGTGTGGCACCATGACGTGGCACCCCCAGGGGGGAGGTGCTTCGGGATTCGGGGGGATCCATGGACTTGGGCGGGCCGTCAGGCGCCGGGGCCGATCTGCGCGTACTCGTACTGGGCAACAGCCCGTCGGCGCACGTCAGCGGTCTGGCCGACATCCTGGGCGGCGCTGGATACAGCGTCGATGTCCGCGACCACACGGATTCGACCGGTCGGTTGCCCATTGAGGCGCTGGAGTACGACATCGTCCTGCTCGATCCGCGGTCGCTGGCTCGGCAGGCTTCACCCGCCTCGGAGCTCGATGACGTGGAGATCGGCCGCCTGCGCATCGATGCGCGGCGCCGGATGGTGATCGTCGACGAGTCCCCGATCCGCATGTCCGCCCGGGAGTTCACGCTGCTCCATCACTTCGCTGCGCACCCGGATGTCGTCTTCAGCCGCGATGCGCTGCTGCGTGCCGTGTGGGGCTCCGCGTGGCGCACCGAGGGTTCGGTGACGGAGTACATCCGACGCCTGCGGATCCTGCTGGCGCCCACCGGAATCGGCGAGTGCATCGTCACCCGCAAGGGCTTCGGCTACTCCTTCGACCCCGACGCCGTCAGGTAGGCCAGCCCCGGGATCGGCCTAGCGCCGGCCGACGGCGATGCCCACCCATGCGAGGGCGGCCACCCCGGCCGCGGCCGCGAGACCGGCAGCCGTGCGCTGCTTGCGCAGCGTCGGCTCGATCTCGGCATAGGGCGTGTTGCTGAAGGACACCATCTCGTAGCGCGTCTTGTAGCGGTCTCCGAGTGCACGGTGCAGGACCTGCTCGGCGCGGTGCACGACCTGGTAGACGGGTGAGTTCACCGAGTCGCGCATCTCGACGAAGTTGTGCAGTGCGAGATCGGCGATCGCATCCCCCTGCGGCTTGCGGATACGCGCATAGGCGGCAAGTGCGGGCTCCCAGCTGCCCGCGTGCAGCTCGAGCTGGGCGATGAGCTCGATGCAGTCCTCGAACCCGGCGTTCGCACCCTGGCCGTAGAAGGGGCAGATGGCATGTGCCGCATCCCCGATGAGGGCGACCCGGCCGGAATTCCAGGGCGCGCACCGCACGGTGAGCAGGGAGCCGATGGGATTGAGGCGGTAGTCCTCCTCCAGATCCGGCATGAGCTCGGACGCATCGGGGTAGTTGTCATCGAAGTAGCGGCGTGCCTGCTCCGGGGTCGCGATGTCCTCGAATGAACCCGGGCCCTTGCGCGGCCAGAAGAGCGTCGCCGTGAAGGACTTGTCGAGATTGGGCAGGGCGATCATCATCGATGCGCCACGCGGCCAGATGTGGAGCGCACCTGGATCCAGCGCGAAGTCCCCGTCGACCGCCGGGATCGTGAGCTCCTTGTAGCTGTGGCTGAGGTAGTCCTGCGAGAAGTCGAAGCCATCACGTCCCTGCATGGCGCGCCGGACGACACTGAAGGCGCCGTCCGCGCCGATGATCGCGTGGGCGGTGACATCGATCGGGCCGTCGGGCCCGGCGAAGGAGAGGGTGCACGCGTCGATGTCGAGCGCGGTCAGGCGATGGTCGAAGTGCAGGTCCACGCTCGGCAGCCGCTCGGCCGAGTCGAGGAGTACGGCATTCAACTCGCCACGGCTGATCGAGTTGATGCCGCGCTCGCCGTCGGCGCTGTAGGGCTGGAATTCCTGCTCGCCCTCGGCGTCGTGGATCATGCGTCCCGTCATGAGCAGCGCGCGCTCGAGCGCATCCGACTCCAGGCCGACCTGTTGCAGAGCCGTGAGGCCGCGGGTCGAGATCGCGAGGTTGATGCTTCGGCCCCGCTCGGCACCCGTCGCACGCGGATCGGATCGGCGCTCGTAGACGGTGACGGAATAGCCGCGCTGGCCCAGCATGTTGGCGAGCAGCGCTCCGGTGAGCCCCGCGCCGACGATGACGACACGATCGGTCATGTGGTTGCCTCCTGGGATGGCGTGGTCGTGAGGTCGAGGAATGCCGCGGCATTGCCGCCGAGGATCCGGGCCCGGTCGGGCTCGGAGAGGAACGTCGCCCCGCGGACGACTGCACCGGCGGGGCGCTCACCCAGCGGGTAGGGGTAGTCGGATCCCATCATGACGTGATCGGCACCCATGGTGTCGACAAGCAGCCGCAGGGCGCGCTCGTCGAAGACGACCGAGTCGACGGAGAAGCGGTTGAGGTAGTCCGCGGGCGGACGCTCGGAGACCCCGACGAGGTCAGGTCGCTGGTGCCAGGCGTTGTCGAGGCGGCCCAACCAATACGGGAAGGAGCCACCACCATGGGCGAAGCAGATGCGCAGACTCGGATC
>JAULZJ010000224.1:0-3939 GCA_032117435.1 Candidatus Nanopelagicales bacterium
ACGATGGCGTGACCGCAGCAGTGACGCTGGATAAGGGCAGCGACAGCCCGAGCCCAATGCCCAGTAGGAGCGTCAAAGTCAGGGCAGTCCGAGCAAATCGGGCACGAGGCATTTGGTCATCCATTCTGATCAGAAATTGATCAATAGTCGACCCTAGCCTTTCTTGCCGGGTATGTCTCACCTTCCGGACGACGAGGCGTAATCGGTCTGCGCGCTGCTGACGGCTCTCCGCGCCCCTGACCGAACACCTGGTCGCGTGAGTAGGCGGCGAATGATCAGCGCCGGGTGCGCAGTGCCCTCTCGTAGGCCGCGGTGTGCTCAGCCAGCATCCGCTGGGGCGAGAACTCCACCAGCGCACGCTCCCGAGCAGCGGCCCCCATTGAGGCCATAGCCTCAGGATCGGAGACCAGGTGCTGCACAGCTCGGGCAACAGCCATCGGCGATAGCGGTACGACGTACCCCGTCACTCCGTCGACGACGACCTCCGACGCTGATCCGGCGTTCGTCGTCACCGTGGGCAGGCCCGCGAGCGCTGCCTCGACAAGTGAATATGGCATTGCCTCGTTGTCGGAGGTGAGCACTGCGAGATCGCATGCGGACCAGAAGGTCGGCGGATCGACCCAGCCGAGGGTGCGCAGATTGCGCGAGGCGTGCTCGTCGAGCCCCGCACGCAAGGCCCCGTCGCCCCCGGCGATGAAGTCCACGCCCGGTGTCGACTTGGCGACTGCCGCGAGGCGATCGGGGCGCTTCACGCGCACGACGCGGGCAAGCCAGCCCGCCACCGGGTCCTCACCGAGATCAGTGAGGCCTAGCGCAGCACGTGCCTGATCCTTGGGCAGCCGCGGGAAGTCTCGGACTCCAGGGCGCACGACGACCACCTTGTCCGGCGAGACGATCCGCGCAGCGACAAGATCGTCGCGCACCTTCTGCCCGGCGGCAAGCACGAGGTCCGATGCCCCGGCCATCATGCGCTCCGACATCGAGATGCCGCGCACAGCGAGCCGCGAGAAGTAGCCCTTCAGCAGATGACCGTGCACGGTGTGCACGAGCGCGGGGCGACGCCTGCCTAGCGACAGGCCAGCAGCGCGGCCGACGAGCCCGGCCTTGGCCGTGTGCGTATTGACGACGTCGGGCTGCAGGTCGCCGATGAGGTCGCGCAGTTCGCGTGCCGCCCAGAGGTCATCGAACGGCGAGACCGCGCGCCCCAGGCGATCCAGTCGCACGAGAGGCATCGTGTCGGCGCCGGGATCCTCGACCTCGTCGCCCTGCACATGCCCGGTGGCGACGATCACTTCCTGGCCGGCAGCAGTCTGCTCGGCAGTGAGGGTCTCGAGCCAGCGAGCGGTGCCGCCCAGGTTGACCCTGGCGATCACGTGGAGGACCTTCACGGGGACAAGGGTGTCATGCGTGGATCCCCCAGCAGCCCCACGCCCGACCCGGGTGTCCTTTCAGCGAATCGTTACGGGATTCGACCGCAGTGATCGATCCGCCGTCTGTACGTATACGGACACCCGCTTCCCCGTGCGACGCTGCCACTCGAAGGTGCCTTCAGTCGACACAAGGATCTTCGCTATCCCCTGGCGGAATCCGACCTCGCCAGGGAAGCGCGTCCATGGGTGCAGGATCGCGCCGATTCCCAGTCCGGTCGACGTTCCCGACACGAGGATGCCGGGACCGCCCTGCACATCACCACGTGACCCCGTGATGACGATGCTGGGCTGGACCACTGGTGTCGGCGTCACGGCATTCGATGGCTCGGAAGCCATCGACCATCCGGCGCCGGTCAAGGCCTTGACGACAAAGGTGTACGCGACTCCATTGGTGAGACCAGTCACCTCACACCTGGTAGCGGGAGACGCGACGAGGCAGACGCGACCACCGGCTGAAGCGGTGGCCATGTAGGTAGTGATGGGATAGGACCCGGTAAATGCGGGGGCGATCCACTCGACCGCTGCCGAAGTGTCGCCGGCCTCAGCCCGCACGGACGTCGGCGCCGACGCGGGCACGGGAGGAGCGGGCGGGACCGGAGGCGAAGGCGGGGCCACCCACGTCGCCGTCGCCGACTGGATGATGGTGCTGGCACCGACCTCGGCCCGGAAGACGACCGTCTGACTGGTCCCATCCTGCGACATCGCAATCCTGGGATCGGCGTTCTGTCGTGCATTCCTAGCCACCGTGACCGTGTCATCCCAAGACGCACCCGAGTCACCGGACGTCCGCACGATCAGGTCTGAGACTGCCCCCGTGTTGGTGCTAAAGGCAATTGACTGCCTCACGCCATCGGAAGACATGGCCACAGCGGGATTCTGAGAGTTGGACCCAGGGCCCGAGTGCTCCACCACGGCACCCCACGTTGAGCCCCCGTCACTGCTCGTCCGGGACTGGACGATGTAGTGGGACCCGTCATTACGGGCCCATGCGACGGTCTGCACGCGCCCGTCAGCCGACATGGCAATCTGCGGGCTCTGCGCTTCGCCACCGGTGACCGAGAGATTTACCGGAGGCAGCCACGTCGCGCCTCCATCAGAGCTTGCCGTCACCTGGATGACGTAATACCCGGAGATCAGTCGTCGCCAAGCTGCCATCTGGAGGAGGCCGTCGCTCGACATGGCGATCTGCGGATCAAAGAGATTCCCGCCATTGGGTCCGACGACGACTGAGTCATCCCAGCTGGAAGCGGTGTTGCTGGACTCGCGTGCGATGGCATCGTTGTAGGTGGTCCAGAGAGCAGCCTGCCGCGCACCCGACGGTGTCAGGGCAATCCATGGCGTGAAGCCGTTGGTCCCCGGTGTATTCAGGTGGATGCTGTCATCCCACGTGCCGCCCGACGTAATACTGCGCCGCGTCTCGACCCGCCAATTGGTTGACAATCGGGACCATACCGCTGACATCACAGAGCCGTCCGAGGACACGGCAAGTCGGGGTGATTCCGCGTTGCTCGTCATAGGTGTCAGGGCGACGGAGTCGTCCCATGAGACTCCGCCATTCGTCGTACGAGCGAAACGCACGATCTTGACTCCGGCGAATCCATCTGTCCATGTGACTCCCTGGACCTGCCCACTCGACGACACGGCGAGTGATGGCGCCGTCCCCTGATAGCCGGGACGAGACTGGGCAACCGCTGTGTCCCATGTTGCCCCGCCGTCGCGTGACGTGCGGGTGTAGATGATGAACCAGGTGCCTTGCTGGCTCCATGCCGCCGTCTGGACCTGACCGTCCGCCGAGACGGCGATCTGGTGGTCGCTCGCCGACTGACCGAGAGGCGACTGGGCAACGGTGTCATCCCACACCCAGTAAGTGGACGACGTCGATCTCACTTCGACCGAGCCATGCTGCGTGGCAGAGACCGCTGTGGGGACAGCCCACGGCGCAACAGGCACGAGCGCAACGGCAACGACCGCTGCCAGTCGGCTGGTAACTCGCATGCATGGCTCCTTCGCGCGAAACATCAGATATCCATCCAGTGACAGCGCCTGTCGGACCCTACCGGGCGATTGCGGCAAAACGGATCTATGGTCGGAACGGGGCCACCGTCGCTGGTCCAGACCGGCTGCCCTCCACCCTGGACCAAGGCCCTAGCCTCACCCCATGTCCCGGCCGATCACCGTGCGCCTCATCGGTGGTCTCGGCAACCAGCTCTTCGGCTATTACGCCGGAGCCGCTCTCGCGGCCAAGCACGGCACGACCCTCCGACTCGATACGTCGTGGACGCGCCATGGCATCACCGACCACGGCATCGAGATCCTGCGCTTCGACCTGCCCGGCGAGTGGATCAGCACCAACTCACTGAGCGCGAAGCTCTCCGCACCCGGCACTATCCCTGGGCGCGCATGGGCCAAGGCCGTCCGCGAGATCCCGGCGCTGCGCAAGCCGCTGCGCATCCACGAGGCCCCGGGGGTGGGCCACGATCCGACCCTCTTCGATCAGCCCTCAGGCACC
>JAULZJ010000225.1:0-1545 GCA_032117435.1 Candidatus Nanopelagicales bacterium
GTCGGACACGCATGACCTCCTGTGCCAGAGGGCCCTTCGTGGGGGCCCGACCTCTGCGCTGTTGGCGGGCCCCACCGTATCCCGCAGCGGAAGCCCCTGAACCCGCGGGTAGGTCAGTCCCAGAGGCGCGCGGCAGCGCCCGCGATGACGTCATCGGTCGCCGTCAGCGCCAGGCGCACGTGTCGCGCCGCGCGCTCGCCGTAGAAGTCCCCGGGGGCCACGAGGATGCCGATCCCAGCCAGAGCCGCGGCCGTCGCCCAGCAGTCCTCATCGCGCGTCGCCCAGAGGTAGAGGCCCGCCTCGCTGTGATCGATGCGGAAGCCCGCGGCCTCCAGCGCCGGGCGCAGCACCTCACGCCGGTGGAGATATCGATTCCGCTGCTCCTCGACATGGACGTCGTCGGACCAGGCAACCTCGGCGGCACGCTGCACGGGCAGCGGCGTCATGAGCCCGATGTGCTTGCGGATCTCCAGCAGACGCGCGACCACCGCGGCATCACCTGCGAGCGCGCCATAGCGATAGCCCGCCATGTTGGATCGCTTGGACAGGGAGTGCAGCGCGAGTACGCCGGTGGGGTCCTCACCGATCACCTCGGCCGACAGCGCGGACACGGGCCGGGCGTCCCATCCGAACTCCAGGTAGCACTCATCCGAGGCGATGATCGCCCCATGCTCGCGCGCGGCGCCGATCGCGGCCCGGAGTTCCGACGCCGACATGACGCGGCCCGTGGGATTGCTGGGAGAGTTGATCCACACGAGCTTCGCTCCGCGTGCGGCCGCAGGATTATCGGATGCCACGACATCGCATCCGGCGACGAGCGCCCCGACGACGTACGTCGGGTAGGCGATCTCGGGGACGACCACGCAATCGCCTGGGCCGAGGCCGAGGAGCGTCGGTAGCAGCGAGACGAGTTCCTTGGACCCGATCGACGGGATGACGCCCAGCCCCTGCGCGTTCACGCCAGCGCGGCGCCCCAGCCAGTCGGCGAATGCGGCATTGGTGGCAGCGGCACCAGCCACGGTCGGATAGCCCGGGGAGTCCGCGGCGTCGGACAACGCCTGCCGCACGAGCTCAGGGGTCGGGTCGATCGGGCTGCCGATGGATAGATCGGCCGGGTGCGGGTGCTCGCGCACGCGAGTCGCCAGCGGAGCGAGTCGATCCCAGGGGAAGTCGGGGAGGATCAGCTCTCCGACTCCTTGCGGGGGACCGAAGCCAGGAGCGCTGCGTCGAAGTCCTGGGCACCGAGCTTCGCGGCTCCGCCCGGTGAGCCGAGATCCGCGAAGAACTCCGCGTTGGCAGCGGTGTACTCCGACCACTCCTCGGGGACATCGTCCTCGTAGTAGATGGCCTCGACGGGGCAGACCGGTTCGCACGCACCGCAGTCGACGCACTCATCCGGCTGGATGTAGAGCATGCGGTCGCCCTCGTAGATGCAGTCGACGGGGCACTCCTCGATGCAGGACTTGTCCTTGACGTCCACGCAGGCAAAGGTGATGACGTAGGTCACCGCACGGCCTTTCGAACTCAGGCGGCGCGTCGGCGCCG
>JAULZJ010000226.1:0-3021 GCA_032117435.1 Candidatus Nanopelagicales bacterium
GAAATGTCGTGGGCATCCTGCTGGCTGGCTTCGCTCTGCGCGTGGGCAAGGTCGGGGTGGTGGCGCCGATCCTCGCCACAGAGGGTGCCATCGCCGCGGTCATCGCGGCGGTGCTCGGTGAGAGCATCGCTCCCATCGTGGCCTTCTTCCTCATGGTCATCGTGGGTGGCATCGTCCTGTCGGCTGTGGCGCCCGACCCCGAGCCACTCGAACACGAGCGTCCGCTCTACGCCGTCGCGCTTTCCACCGTCGCTGCAGCCTGCTTCGGGGTGTCTCTCTTCGCCGCCGGCAATCTCAGCGACCAACTGCCCATCGCGTGGGTGCTCCTCCCCGCCCGCCTGGTGGGGGTCATCCTCATCTTCCTGCCGCTGCTGCTCACCCGGCGCCTACGCATCACCCGCTCCACCTCGCCGCTCGTGATCGCGATGGGGTTCACGGAGGTCCTCGGTTTCATCTGCTTCGCCATCGGCGCGCAGTACCAGGTGGCCGTGACCTCGGTGCTCGCCTCGCAGTTTGCGCCGATCGCCGCAGTGGGGGCGTATCTGCTCTTCAAGGAGCGGCTCGGCCGACTTCAGATCGCGGGGGTCGTCGTGCTCGTCCTGGGTGTGACGTCCTTGACGTTGGTGAACTAGTCCGCCGTACGCACGAAGGACCGATCCCTGGGGACCGGTCCTTCGACGACGTAGCGGGGGCAGGATTTGAACCTGCGACCTCTGGGTTATGAGCCCAGCGAGCTACCGAGCTGCTCCACCCCGCGCTGGCCTTGCGGCTGTGCCAAGGATACGACGCTCTCCGACGGACCGGGCACCCGGCCCCGGTAGCCTGCCGGGCATGCCCTTCAGCGTCGAGGTGCCCGTCACCGTCCGCTGGCGCGATTTCGATGCGCTAGGCCATGTCAACAACGCCGTCTTCCTCACCTTCCTCGAGACCGGGCGCGACCGCTTCTTCCACGCCCTGGTGGGCGACACCTTCCTCGACCTCGTCCTGGTGCGCCTCGAGATCGACTTCAAGGCCGAGATCCCCATGGGCACGGAGGAGGTCCTCGTCACCTGCCGTGCGACCGACATCGGTCGATCGAGCATGCGGACTCAGGAGCAGATCCTGCTGCCGGGCGGTGCGCTGGCGGCGCAATCGGAGACCGTGATCGTCGCCCGAGATGCAACGACGCGCTCCTCACGGCCCTGGACCGATGAGGAGCGCGCCACCTTGGTCAACGCGATCGGCTGAGCCCCTGCACGCACTCCGCCAGTTATCGACGCAAGCGGCGGCGTTAACGTCGACAACTGGCGGAACCGGTGCACCCTTCAGGAACAGCGCGGGCTAAGGGCGCGCCGCTGAATGTCGGCTTACGACGTCGTGCCCTCGGGCATGCCGTTGACGTAGTAGGCCTGGACCTGTGGCATCACCGGGCGCATCATGAACTCAGGTCGGCGCAGGCCGCTCGGGCTCGGGCCGGGCCGGGTCCAGGACATCCACTCGCGGTAGACCTCGCGCGACTTCGCGGTGTCGACGACGACGTCGCCGTACTTGTCCTCGTCGTGCGCCCGCTCGATGCTCACCTTCTGGTGCCAGCAGTGCATGCCCGACCAGGTGTCGGGGTGCACGGGGAAGGCCAGGTTCTGATGCACGCCCGGGTCCTCCCAGGTGATGCGCATCGAGTCGGCATCGCCGCTGGCGAAGGGCTTGACGCCCTCCTTGTAGCGCAGGCGCCAGCGACCATCGGGGAGCTGGCCGACATCGACCTTGCCGGTGACCCAGCGGCTGCCGGCTTCGTCGGTGGTGCGCCAGCGGCCCATGTGGTGCGACAGTGCCGTGACGCCGGGCCGGACTCCCTCGGTGACCCAGATGCGGGCGACGAAGTATCCGATCTCGGTGGTCACGCGCACCATGTCGCCGGTCTTGAGGTTGCCCAGGCGCTTGGCGTCAATGGGGTTCATCCACATCGGGTGCTTATTGCTGATCTCATTGAGGTACTTCGCATTGCCCGAGCGCGTGTGGATCAGCGTGGGCAGACGGAAGGTCGGCACGAGCAGCATCTCGTTGCCGTCCTCGTCGATGCCGCCGTGGTGGACATGTGACTTGATGTACGTCGGGGTGGCGTACTCCGGCCAGCCGAACTCCGCCATGGAGGGGGAGTAGAGCTCCAGCTTGCGGCTCGGGGTGAGCCAGCCGGCGACCTTGGAGCCATCCTCCATCTCGATGCCCACGGCACCGGTCTCGCCGACAAGCGGCTTCTGCGTCTCCGGTGTGATCGGCTTTCGCAGCACGCCGTGCTCGTCGGGCGTCGCGCCCTCGAGCTCGGCCGGCGTGAGCGGGCGCTCGTCCTGGCGGTAGATCCCGTTGACGATCTCGACCGCGCCGTACTTGCGCATGTACTCCAGCGGTGTGAGCCCCTCGGCAGCGGCCTTCTCAGGAAGACCGGGGACGTTGTTGTCGAAGACGTAGCCGTAGTAGTCGTCCACGGTCATCTTGTCGCCAGGACGCCCGGGTGCCTCGAAGTACTGGCGGATGCCGAGCGAGCCATCGGGATCGATGCGCCAGGACAGGTCGAACCAGAACTCCACCTCTTCCCAGACTTCGCCCGGGTTGGTGTCGCGGGTGTCGCTGATCTTCTCGCCCATCTTCTCCAGCGCGACGCGGCGCACGGGCTGCCGGAAGCCGAGCCACTTGCCCGCGTACTGCTCGTAGGACTGGGTGTCATGGCGCTCGGTGCTGTGGCCGAAGGGCAGGATGTAGTCCGCCCAGAGGGCCGTCTCGTTCCAGGTCGGCGTCATCGCGACGTGGCAGCCGACGAGGTCCTCGCGCGACAGGGCCTCGATCCAGGTGAAGCCGTCGGGATTGGTCCAGACGGGGTTGTAGACGCGCGTGAAGTAGACATCGAGCTTGCCGCGGCCCTCCAGCAGGAAGTGCGGGAGCAGGATCGACAGCTCATTGGTCGACATCGGGAACTCCGACGGCCAGAGCAGCTCGTTCCACGAGTCGTGGCCACCGGGCATGTCGGGGCCGTGGGGGATGAACTTG
>JAULZJ010000227.1:0-3768 GCA_032117435.1 Candidatus Nanopelagicales bacterium
GACACGACCGGCAAGGCCCTGGAGCAGATGACGGCAGCCGGCGCCACGCTGGCGACGGGGGCGGAGTACGCCGCTGCTAGCCCTGGTCGAGCTTGACCTTGGCCTTGCGGCCGCGGATCGTGCAGTGGTTGAGCGCCTTGACCACCTTGCGGGCCTTGTCCTCGGGCACGTCCACGAGGGAGAAGAACTCCTGGATCTTCACCGGACCCACGTCTCGCCCCTTCAGGCCAGCCTCGCCGGTGACCGCTCCCACGATGTCGCTCGGGGTCACGCCGGACTTGCGGCCGAGCGAGACCCAGATTCGCGCTTTGCCCGCTGCCGGTCGTTTGATGTCGCGCTTCGAGGCAGTCCCTGAAGCCCCCTTCCTGCCAGCGACCTCGAGGGACACGGAGAGATCGCGGTCATCCTCCGCTCCTGCGTCGCCGCCCATGCTTGCGTGCACCAGGGCGAACGCGGCCAGGAGCACTGTCTCGGGGTCGCGCTCATCGAGCATCTCCGAAACGACCTCCTGCATGGCTTCCAGGCGACCCTGCTGATCCGGATCGTCGAGGAGCTCCTCGATGGCCTCCCGACTGCGCTCAAGTCGCAGCATGCGCACATCGGCGATGCTCGGCACCTTGTCGATCGGGATAGTCGCCCCGAGGAGTTTCTCGATGGCCGCGAGCATCCGGCGTTCCCTGGGCTCGACAAGGCTTAGCGCCACTCCCTCACGACCGGCGCGACCCACGCGCCCGATGCGATGCACGTAGACCTCGGGGGATGACGGGAGGTCGTAATTGAGGACGTGGGAGAGGTGATCGACGTCCAGCCCGCGTGCTGCGACATCGGTCGCGACGAGCAGATCGGTAGTGCGCGACCGCAGCCGGCCCATCACCCTGTCGCGCTGGTCCTGGCTGAGCCCACCGTGCAGCGCCTCGGCCTGGTATCCACGGGCAGTGAGGCTCTGCGTGAGTTCATCCACCTCACCCCGCGTGCGACAGAAGATGATGGCCGCGGTCGGATCCTCTGCGTCCAAGACCCGCATGAGGGCGGCGGGCTTGTCGGGCCTCTTCACGACATACGCGGCCTGGCGCACGCGTGGCACGTCACTGGGCTTCTGCTTCGGCGCTGCAATGGCCACGCGCTCCGGATTGCGCAGATGCTTGCTGGCGAGCTTATCGATCCGCTTCGGCATCGTGGCGGAGAAGAGCACAGTTTGGCGAGATGACGGAGTCTTGGCCAGGAGAGTCTCAATGTCCTCGATGAAGCCCATCTCCAGCATCTCGTCTGCTTCGTCGAGCACAACCGTGCGCACGCTGCCGAGTTTCAATGAGCCCCGGTCGCACAGATCGAGTGCGCGACCCGGGGTCGCGACGACGACATCGACACCTCGACGCAGGGCTTCAATCTGCTGACGGGCGGGAGCGCCTCCGTAGATGGCGACGAGGCGTACGCCGACGGATCGCCCGTAACTCTGAAAGGCCTGGGACACCTGGAGAGCGAGTTCGCGCGTGGGCACCAGGATGAGTGCGCTGGGCTCCTTGTCGCGCTGCGATCCTTCGAGATTCTGCAGGATCGGAAGGGCGAACGCCGCCGTCTTGCCCGTGCCGGTCGCGGCCTGCCCGAGCATGTCGGCACCGCTCACGAGAAGGGGAATGGCTGCCGCCTGGATAGGCGTGGGCTCCTCGTAGCCGAGGGAAGCGAGTGCTGCCTGGAGCTCGCCCTTCAGTCCCAGCGAGTTGAAGTCGAGACCGGGGGTATCCATACGCGGACGCTACCCGCTGCCCACGGGCAGTCAGGCGGCGGCTGCTGACTCGGGCACTCGGACGATGGCTCCCGATCGCGTCCGCGAGACGACGCCGATGACTTCGATGCCGAGTGCGACGGACACCAGACCCAGTGCTCGCATCCAGCGCCGGTCGATGTCGTTGATCATCGATGCCCCGAGCCGATGCGTGACGACCCCGAGTCGACGCACGACGGTGATGCCCTCGTCGGGTCCGATGGTCGACTCGCCCGCCGCCTCCTCTATGCGTGAGACGACCGTGGCCAGCAGGCCAAGGCAGTCCTCCTCGGAAGGATCGGGTGGACCACCGGGCACGACGATCATGGCGGGGGGCGTCTCGCCGTCGAGCTCGGCGAGGATGACGACCGATCCCTCGTGGCGATCGAAGATCGACACGTGATCGGCGGCGAAGAGCAGAGGATCGCGGGAAGCCTCCACGCGCAACTGCTCGGCAGACAGGCTGGCCCAGCGGCGACGGAAGGCCCGCGGGTCATCGAAGGGTGTGCGTTTCATGTCCCGGAGTCTGCGCAGCACTGCCCTGTGGACGGCGGAAACGGTCCACAGGGTCCCCGTGCTACGGCATCGCGCAGTAGCGTGCTGAGCGTGCCCGATGCCCCGGACCTTGAAGTGGTCATCCGTCATGGCGCGCCGGCACAGCGCGAAGAGGCGCTACGCCTCGCTGCGCACCTGGTGGAGGCGCCCGATGACGAGGATGTGCGTGAGGCGGCCCGGCAACTCGTCGACGCCTACCTGCACGATCCCTATCTCGAGAAGGAGTGAGAGGCACGCGGTGGCAACTGCGTACGGATCCGTGAAGCAGCGCTAGTCGAGCGCCCCGATGACGTTCTGATCCCAGTCGATGATCGATCCCGTGACTACCCCCGAGCGCTCTGAGAGCAGGAAGACGATGAAGTCGGCGATCTCGTCCGGCTGACCGAGTTTGCCCATGGGCATCGTCGCCGCAGCCGCCTCGTACCAGCCGTCCTGCGCGCCGTGAGCCTTGCGCTGGATCGCATCCTCTCCCTCGGTAATCGTCCAGCCGATGTTGAGGCCGTTGATGCGAATGCGGTCGAATCGGTGTGCATGAGCGGCGTTCTTGGTGACATGTGCGAGTCCGCCCTTGCTCGCGACGTACGCCGCGAGGATCGTCTGGCCCACGTGCATCGACGTAGACAGGATGTTGACGATGGACCCCGGGGCCCCTCGCGAAAGCATGTCCTTGACCGCCGCCTGCATCGTGAAGAACGGCGCTCGGAGATTGACGGCAACGTGCCAGTCGAAGAACTCGGGCGTGGTCTCCAGGAGCGTGCCGCGATCGACGACGGCCGCGGCGTTGACGAGGCAGTCGATGCGGCCGAACTCCGCCACCGTCTGCTCCACGGATGCAATCGCCTGGTGGACATCAGCGACGTCGGCCTGGAGATAGCGGGCGTCGGCGCCTGCCGCTCGGATGCTGTGAAGGGTGGCGTCGGCTGTCTCCGGGCGGCGACCGGTGATCACGACCGCCGAAGCACCAGCGGCTGCGGCGGCAACGGCGGTCGCTGCACCCACCCCCGTGGTGCCACCACTCACCAGTACGACGCGATCTGCCAGCAGCCTTTCGAAGCCCATGTCAGTCCTCACTCGATGTGTCAGCGGCGGGAGACGGTGGCTCCTCCACGTGGCCGCAGGTGATGCACACGCGTCGACCGCCGTCGGCCCGGTAGAGGTGCCCGAGCGCGGAGCAGCCCGGGTTGCCTTCAAGACTGACTGACATAGCCCAAGCCTGCCATGTGTCGCAAGGGGTAGAAGGGTGCATGGTGGCACACCTGAGCCGATGGGCATCCGCGATGGCGAGCCCCGGTCCGGGACGGCGCCGGCCGGTGATGCCCTAGCCTCGAGCGTGACCAGGGAGGCGCTATGTCGTATGAACCCACGTGGGAGTCAGTGAGCACGCATCCCCTTCCGGAGTGGTACGACGACGCGAAACTCGGAATCTTCCTGCACTGGGGCCTGTACTCCGT